>DAOURZ010000167.1 GCA_030627475.1 Deltaproteobacteria bacterium
GTCTGCAAGAAAAACTGATAATAAAAAATTTAACAATTCAATATCGAAAATCGAAAAAAAATCTTCTGCAATTAGTAATGACCTGAAAAATGTTTCATCAGGGCTAAAAAACATTGATAATAAATTTAACAAGAAACTGGCAAACCTGTCTGAAACTGCGGATAAAATATCTATTGAACTAACCAGGCTAAAAGCTGATATTTCAAAACTGTCATCAATAAAAGTAAACAAAAAAACACTTGATTCAGCGCTTAAAAATGAACAGAAACTTTATGAAAAGAAGCTGGATCAATTTAAAAAAAATATTGAAAAGAAAATTATCTCTATTAAAAAAAATAAAATCTCCCCCGAAACAGAACCATCAAAAACCGCAACAGAAAGCAAGATAACAGAATCTAATGGAATTATTGAACAAGATATTAAATAAAAACGCGGTAAGCGGACAAATTAACTTCCTCAATTGTGTTGTTATCAAACATAGTTCTCACTATCACCAATCCTTTTCGACAAGCATTTTTCAGCTTACCGGTCAGGACTAATGAACGTAGAAAAATTATATTCTCTGCGTTTTTCCGTTTCCAAAACAATCCTGTTCCCTTGAAAGAATAAAATTCAAAATGTAACCAAAATTAAACAACCATTTTTTCTGTATATTCATAAATTTACTTAAAAAGCATGCTTAAATTTAAGGAGTAATTGATTATGAAAAAACTGAAAATAGAGTTAATTGTGGCTGTATTTATTTTTATTTCTTGCATTTCATCAGGCGTAGTTTTTGCGAATCAGTCCTCAATTTCACTGGAAGCTCCGAATTCAGTTACAAGAGGAACTGAATTTACAATAAAAGTCCATGTTACACACAACGCCAATAATTATTTTCATTATACAAAATGGGTTTCTATAAAGGTTGATGGTGAAGAGATAGCAAGATGGGACTATGGTAAGTATAAGTATAAAAGACCTAAAACTAAAAATTTTACCGAGGAGATTAAATACATAGTAACTGATGACGTAATAATTCAAGCTGAAGCAAGCTGTAATATCCACGGAAGCAAAAAAAAGGCGATAAAAAAGGTTTTTATAAAATAAATTAACCGACAGGAGGGCTATTAATGAAGATTGGCGGATTGTCGATTATTTTGATTCTCGGAATTTGCAATTTTATTTTACTTGTTTTTCAGCTTGGAACAGGTCTGCGTTTAATTAAGGTATCGTTTGGAATTCACAAAAAAACAGGAATTATTTTATTTGTCTGCGCTTTTCTACATGGCATTCTTGCATTTTTTGCACGTTGATCTAAACCAACAAATCGCATTGTGTAAGAAGTCGTGGAAAACAGTGACAAAATAACTTCAGCAAGTAGACGCATAGATTTGGGTCAGGTTTGTTTGATCTGCCCGATTCAAAATAGGCACAAAAATTGATGAAATAGCGAGCTATTTCAAGATTTTTGGGATTTCAGATCGGGCAAATATGACCTGAAGCTATGATGTATAGTTGCTGAAGTTATTTTGTCCACGTTCCTTACGTTCCTAAATCCTGAAAAGTTTTAAAGGATTTTTTTTGAGTTTTTGATTTGCCTCTTTTAATTTATCTTCACTTGATATTACTGCTACAGCCTGTTTTTTTTCTTCCCGGTTGAAATATTTTTCCGCAATTTTTATTATCTGATTTCGTTTTAAGGAGAGGAGATTTGTTTTGAAACGGTTTCGAGCATCATCCGACAATGAAAGCAGCTTTCTGTAAAATGCTTTTTTTGCAGCAATGCCCGGGGAATCCGGCTTATCAATTTCCGAACATATTTGAAGAATTGCTTCTTTGATGTCCTCTTCACTGTAGTCTCCTGACTTAATAAACATCATTGAGTCATCATATACTTTCAGAGTCGATACTATGTGCGGATCCCTGTAAGAGCAGAAACAGAAAATGCCGTTTTCTAAGTTGTATGTTGAAAAACCGCCGTATGCACCGCCTTTTTCTCGAATTTCTCTGTGCAAATACAAAGATCTAAGCATCTTGCTGATTATCGACAAAGCAGGTGCGTCTTCATGTTCCATCCGTACGGTTTTAAATGCGCGAGCTACAAATGAGACAGCGGAATAAGTACTCCAGCCTTCTCTAATAATTTTATCATCAGGGTATATTGCAGGAGAAATAAAACCGTTTGCCGGCTTTGCAGATAATGACCTTTCATCAAGCTTTTGTTGTATTGATGCAGCATAAGAAGACGCATTGGAAAGGGCGTGATCTTCTCCAATTAGCGCAATTTTGAAGTTATTGCTACATAGAAGATTTTTTCCTATGGATGATAGATTATCAGAAACAGATTCAAGTTTATCATTGGCAAGATTGTCAGTTATCTTTTTTATGGTCTGTAACTGGTGGATACCGTGCCAGGTTTCGTTTAAAGCGCAGGTAGTTGAAAAGTTTCTTGAGGCAAGAGACATAGCCAATCCATGACCATTATGAATTATCATGGATTCCATTTTTGCTTTGTATTCAAACAAAAGCGTTTTTAATCTATCCAAATCAGAAAAATCAAATTCATATAAAAGCTCTTTGATTATTTCAAACATTCTGTCCTGGTTTCTGATGAGGCATTTCCCGTTGAACGTTATAAAAGGTATACAGGGTGCTGAGCCTGTGCCTTCAAAACTGGTGCGTGCACTTGCTGATAAACCAATGCCTCCGGTATATGCATCAATTATTCGTGCCAATTCTGTATATTTTCTTGATTTTGTGCCGGTTCTGGAGAAAGCAAAGCAGAAAAATGGTACAAGATCAAGCATCTGATTTTGCAAAGCGCCCGCACCTGCTGCTGCAGAAAAGTAGAAAATGCCATAGGTGGGCTGATTATAACAAGACGCAATACCGGAAGTGCAATATGTTTTAGATTCATGTATAATTTTAACAGAAGGCTGAATATCTTCAATTTCTAACGTTGGAAGACAGGAAACATCTTCTTTTGCTTCCTGCAGTTTTTTTAAGGCTTCAGTATCTTTATTTATTTTTTCAATCTCTGATTGCGTTAACCCTGTCATTATAATTTCGAGTTCCCCTGCAACCCGTTTTTTTTCTTTTTCTTCCATTATCCGGTCAGGAGCAAGGGTGAGAAGCACTCTGTGAGAATTATTTATAAAATATTTTTTTATGCGGTTTTCAAACAGAGAACCTTTGGAAAGTTCATCACGAAGTCTGTCAAGATCCGCATTAAACTGAAGAACCCTTTCGGGCTTGCCTCCATGAAGCCAGTTGCCGGAAAAGATTAAAAGCAAGCGAAGACCGTAAGGGTAAGGGCTGTTGGTTATTTCCCTGCGCTGAAATTCAATTTGATGAATAGCTGACTCTATCAGTTTATTATCAATTCCTTTGGTTGCGAGTTCATTTAAAACATTAAAAATGATAGATTCGATTTTACCTGAAACGGATTTTTCAACACCTTTAAGTCCGCATACAAACATGGTATCCTTATTGTTTGAATCATACCCTGTACCGTCGCTAAGATCTGTTCCAAGGTTTGAATCTACCAGGGCCTTGCGCAATGGTGATGCTGAATTTCCAAGAAGGATTTGCTCAAGTAGAGTAAGTACCAGTACTTCAAAAGAATCTTTTATATCTGCAGTCAGCCAAGCTATGCAAATTTGGTATTTTTTTGTTAGATCTTCATTTTGGTCGACAGGATATGAATAAGTTGTTTTTTGGGGTTTATCCCACCTGGATTGTGGCGGCACATCGGTTTCAGGATTGATTTTTGTAAAATCTTTTAAAATTTTAGATTGAATAAAAGACAGATGGTCGATTAAAGGCAGGTTCCCATATGTATAAAAAAAAGCAGTGCTCGGATGATAATGTCGTTTGTGGAAAGCCTTGAGCTGCGCATAGGATAAACTCGGTATTACAGCGGGATCGCCACCTGAATTATTGCTATATGTTGTGTCAGGATACAGCTTGTTTAACAGGGCATGGGCCATTACTTCATCCGGTGATGACATGGCGCCTTTCATTTCATTATAAACTACGCCCTTATAAACCAGATGCGATGGCTCATTATTTTCAATTTCAAGGCGGTGTCCTTCTTGCTTAAAGCTGAGTTCCTTAATGTCAGGGTAAAAGACAGAGTCAAGATACACATCCATCAGGTTATAGAAGTCTTTCCTGTTCTGTGTGGAAAAAGGATACATTGTCCAGTCTGATGCAGTAAAGGCGTTCATAAAAGTGCTCAGACTTCTTTTCAACATGGAAAAAAAAGGATCGCGTACAGAAAAATTCCTGGAACCACAAAGAACAGTATGCTCCAGGATGTGTGCAACACCGGTTGAATCAGTCGGCACTGTCTTAAA
>DAOURZ010000040.1 GCA_030627475.1 Deltaproteobacteria bacterium
ATTAAATTTTAATATTTAAAAAAAGTGGAGCTATAGGTCGTAGGCCATATGAAAAATTATTTATAATAAAAGGAGGATTGTTAAATGCCAACAGTTGAATTTGGGGAAAAAACATTTACCGTAGATGAAGACGGATTTATTGATGATTTTAATAACTATTGTCCTGAATGGGAACAGTGGGTAAAGAAAGAAGAAGGTATTGAAGAGATAAATGATGAGCATAGAAAGCTTGTCACGGTTCTTCGTGAATATTATGAAAAAAATGGAATTGCTCCAATGGTTCGTGTGCTTTCCAAGGTTACAGGCTTCAAACTGAAGCATATATATGAGCTTTATCCATCTGGTCCTGGTAAGGGAGCTTGTAAGATGGCTGGGCTTCCAAAACCTACCGGATGTGTTTAATCTGAAAATTGAAAATCTGATTTTTCAAAAAGGCTCTGCTTTTCAAAAAGCAGAGCCTTTTTTTAGGGAGATAAAAATAAAGAAGGGACAAAAACATGCCTCCTATGGATGATACAGATAGAACTATTCTGAACCGCATACAGTCTGATTTCCCAATAACCTCACGTCCCTACCTCACTATTGCCAGCGATCTTGGTCTTTCTGAAAACGAAGTTATAAAACGACTTGCCAGGTTGAAAGAAAATAAAATAATTCGTCGAATCGGCGGTAATTTTGTCCCTGAAAAATTAGGATTCGTGAGTACACTTTGCGCAGCAAAAGTAGAAGAAGGCAAAATTGACCTTTTTGCCTCCATAGTCAACCGATATCCCGGAGTAACGCATAATTATCAACGTGATAGTGAATTTAACATCTGGTTTACCTTTATTGCGCAAAGCATGGAGGAGATAGAGGAAAACCTCGAAAATATATCTCAGGAAACCGGCATAAAAGAGATAATCAACCTGCCTGCAACAAAAGTATATAAAATAAAGGCTCATTTTGATCTTTAGAGCATAACAATTCCTGCTTATGAAAGATATACGCATTGCAACCGTAATCTCAAATTCACTTGTCAACGAAACCAGGCGCAACCTTGATCAAATGGTAAGATGGGTAGGGGAAGCGAGAAAAAAAAGTGCATCTATAATCTGTTTTCCCGAGATGAATATTACGGGTTATAGTACCAGGGAAGACATAATTGATGCGGCAGAACCGGTACCGGGGCCGGCAACAAAAGAGATAGTAAAACTGGCTGAATCCGAACATATTGTAATTCTGGCCGGAATTGCTGAAAAGGATAGCAATGGAAGAATATTTGCAAGCCATCTAATCATAAAACCTCATGAACCCCCAAGTGTTTATCGTAAGCTGCAAATTTCCCCACCTGAACGTACCTTTTTTACACCAGGAAACAAGATTCCCTTGTTTGAGGCCCAGGGAGTAAAATTTGGCATACAGCTTTGCTATGATGCCCACTTTCCGGAGCTTTCTACCTATATGGCAGTGAACGGCGCTGATATTATATTTATTCCACATGCATCACCGAGAGGAACGCCTGATGAAAAATTTCGTTCATGGATGCGGCATCTTCCTGCCAGGGCATATGATAACAGCCTTTTTGTCATTGCATGCAATCAGACCGGTGATAATGGGAAAGGACTTAACTTTCCGGGTATCGCCATGGTAGTCGGGCCGTCAGGTAAGGTTTTATCAAAAGATTTAAGCGGAAAAGAAGGAATACTGGTTTATGATATTAAGACGGATGAACTTAACAGGGTACGAAATCACAGGATGCGATTTTTCCTCCCCAACAGAAGGCCTGAACTTTATTTGCCTTAGGAACGTGGACGAAATAACTCTATTTGAGGGACAGATAATATTTACCATTTTTTTTCTCAACCTTTAAACCAAACATTTTAATGGTTACCCTAACAGGTCGTCCAAAAAGAAAGTTCAGATTCTCAGGATCCATTTTTCCTTTTTTGACAACAAGTTCGCGTATAGAATCATCATAAATAAGGATATCATATATCCCGTTTATTGCCTCATTCTTTTTTTCTCCATCCAGTTCCTTAATAAAATGCTTGATTTTATCGTACGAACAACGTGATTGATGATCTTCAATCAGGTTCCTCAGACCTTCAATTCTATAAACAAGATCTTTTCGAGTCAGTCGGTTTTTAAAATAAATCAGCTCTATCTCCCGTGTGTCCCAGCATTTAAGAACCCTGCATTCAACAGGCCTTTTAGCATAAATTTCGCACGAATTATCTTTTGCATCAAAAAAAATACATTCCCAGGAATCATTCTTCTCTTTTATTTTTATTAAATCCGAAGCCACAGCGGTAGGACATCCTTTAATATTATCATATGCAAGCTCACCTTTTCGTATGGTATAAAGATGTTTTATTAAAATACTTCCTTTTTCAATAAGCATCTTATCTTCAATATGAAAACAAGGCCCTCCTTTCTTGCAGCATGTCCCACATCGTTTGCATTCTATAGTATCAATATCATTTTTAAAGTTACCCATAAATTAACTCTACCAAATTTTTTGACAATTCATATAAAAAGGCCATTTGCTTTCACAAATGGCCTTTTATCTTTACGCTATATTTTTAAAACCGTTCACGGTTACTCTATTTATTTTTTTCTTTTTTATCCTCATCACAAATGGATTTTGGATCTGCCAGCAGTTTTAAGGTTTCATAACGCTCCATATACTCCTTTTCAAGGCGGGCAGTCAGGGTCTTAGACTCTTCCGGAAATGTTTTTTGCAGAGAAGCATAACGCACCTCCCCTGACAGGAATTCCTGGAAGTTTCCATCAGGTTTTTTGGAATCAAGGATAAAGGGATTCTTGCCCTGAGCCTTTAAAACAGGGTTGTAACGGTACAAAGGCCAGTAACCGGACTGTACTGCCAGTTTTTCCTCTTCCTGACTTTTACCCATACCTTTTTTGATTCCATGATTGATGCATGGCGCATAACCCATTATCAAGGATGGCCCGTCATAACTTTCGGCTTCGGTAAAAGCCTTTAACATTTGCTGTTTATTTGCCCCCATAGCCACACTGGCAACATATACATAGCCATAAGTCATAGCCATGCGTCCCATATCTTTTTTGCATGTTTTCTTGCCTGAGGCTGTAAACTTGGCAACCGAGCCTGTTGGGGTGGCCTTTGAAGCCTGGCCTCCTGTATTTGAATAGACCTCTGTATCAAACACCATGATATTAATATCTTCCCCTGTGGCCATCACATGGTCAAGACCGCCAAATGAGATGTCATATGCAGAGCCGTCTCCAAGAAAGATCCAGTATGACTTTTTTGTAAACAACATGGACATATCGGCGATTTCAGACAAAACCGGGTTATCTTTGTAATCCGGCAAAAGGGCTTTAAGCAGGTCCCCGAATTTTTTGGATCCTTCGGCATCTTTCATATTGTCCAGCCAACCCTGCACGGCATTCTTTACTTTCTTTGGAATATCAATGTTGAGCGCTTCATGCATCAGATCAGACAGCTTTTTGCGTCGCTGCATTGTTGCCAGAAACATTCCATAAGTAAATTCTGCGGGATCTTCAAATAGAGAATTTCCCCAGGCAGGGCCAAAGCCGTCTTTATTAACACAGTAAGGAATAGCGGGAGCGCTGCCGCCCCAGATTGAAGTGCATCCGGTAGCGTTGCCAATGATCATTCGTTCTCCAAAAAGCTGTGTAAGGAGTTTTGCATATGGGGTCTCGCCGCATCCCGCGCAGGCGCCTGAGAACTCAACCAACGGCTGGAAAAACTGGCTGCCTTTAATGCTGTTTCTTTTAATTAGATTATCCCGCACAGGCAGTTCAACAGCATATTTATGGAATGGCACCTGAATATCTGTCTGGGTTTCAATCGGCTTCATCACAAGGGCCGGTTTTTTGGCTGGACAGATGTCTGCACAATTGCCGCACCCCATGCAGTCAAGCGTGTTTACCTGCATGCGGAAATGGTATCCTTTAAGCTCCTTGCCGATAGCCTTTATCGCCTCAAACCCTTTAGGAGCCTTGGCTAACTCTTCGTCTGTCAAAAGAACCGGTCGTATGGCCGCATGCGGGCAAACCATAGCGCACTGGTTGCATTGTATACAGTTGGCCATATCCCAGGATGGAACATTAATTGCCACGCCCCGTTTCTCATATTTTGTTGTAGCTACAGGGAAGATACCATCCGGTGTAAAAGCGCTGACAGGAAGCTTGTCTCCCTGCTGGGCTAATATGGGACGCATCACATTTTTGACAAAATCAGGTTCGTCTATGGCGGCAACCTGACTGTCGGAAGCATCAATCCAGGATTTGGGGTATTTGATTTCAATCAGATTATCCAGGGTCTTATCCACCGCTTCGTAGTTCATATTGACGATCTTTTCACCCTTTTTGCTAAACAGCTTTTTAATCTGGTCTTTGAGATAGGCAATAGCATCTTCCACAGGAATAATATTTGCCAGTTTAAAAAAGGCGGTTTGCATGATCATGTTGATCCTGCCTCCAAGCCCCACTCCAGCAGCAATTTTCACAGCATCAATATTGTAGAATTTGAGTTTTTTCCTTGCAATAAAGCGGCGCATATGAGCAGGAAGATTTTTCTCCATATCTTTTACCGTCCAGCTCGAATTTAGCACAAATGTCCCACCGTCTTTGATGCCCTCAAGGACATCGTAAATTTCCACATATTTTGATTTGTGACATGCTATATAATCTGCCGAATCTATCAGATAGGTAGATTTAATGGGCGTTTTGCCAAAACGAAGGTGAGAAATTGTAATGCCGCCGGATTTTTTGGAATCATAGGCAAAATAAGCCTGGGCAAACATATCCGTGTTATCACCAATGATTTTAATTGCGCTCTTGTTTGCGCCCACGGTTCCGTCAGATCCCAATCCCCAGAATTTACATTGCACAGTTCCTTCCGGAGCCACATCAAAACCCTCTTCTACTTCGAGGGAAGTGTTTGTGACATCATCAATAATACCAACAGTAAAGTGATTCTTGGGACCGGCTGAATTCATGTTGTCAAAGATAGCCTTAACCATGCTGGGAGTGAACTCTTTGGAACCAAGACCATATCTTCCGCCGACAATTACGGGCATTTCACCTCGTTCCATATAGGCCGTGCATACGTCCTGATATATAGGATCACCCAGCGCACCCTTCTCTTTTGTCCTGTCAAGAACTGTAATGCGATCAACAGTTGCGGGTATTGCGGCAAACAGATGCTCCGCCGAGAAAGGTCGATACAATCGTATCTTGACAAGGCCGACTCGTTCTCCTTTGTCAACCAGGTGATTGACAACCTCTTCAATTGTTTCACAGGAAGAACCCATGGAAATGACTATTCTTTCCGCTTCAGGGTCTCCTACATAATCAAACAGACGATATTTGCGACCGGTCAGGTTCTCAACCTTTTTCATACATTGACTGACAATGGCAGGAATCCTTTGATAATAGGGGTTGGACACTTCCATGCCCTGGAAATAAATATCCGGATTTTGGGCAGTTCCCCTTAGTTCAGGCCTTTCCGGGTTTGCGGCTCTGGCACGAAACGCCTTAACCGCGTCCCTGTTTACCAATTTTGCCATGTCATCGTAGTCTATCATTTCGATTTTTTGAATTTCATGTGAAGTACGAAACCCGTCAAAAAAATGAATAAAAGGAACAGATGCTTCAACTGCTGCAAGATGTGTTACAAGTGCCAGATCCATGACCTCCTGCACTGAAGCGGATGCCAGAAGTGAGAAACCTGTTTGTCGAACAGCCATTATATCCTGATGATCTCCAAAGATGGAAAGCGCATGTCCTGCAATTGCGCGAGCCGTAACATGAAATACTGCCGGTAGCACTTCGCCCGACATCTTATACATGTTTGGAATCATCAAAAGCAGACCCTGTGAAGCAGTAAAGGTTGTAGTAAGGGCACCTGCCGCCAGATTCCCATGTACGGCCGCCGCCGCTCCGGCTTCTGATTGAAGTTGTCGAACCAGCATGGTTTGTCCGAATACATTCTTAAGACCATTAGCCGCCCATTCATCGCACATTTCTCCCATTCCCGATGAAGGGGTAATGGGATAAATGGCAGCAGCATCACTCATAGCATAGGCCACATGGGCTGCCGCTGTGTTTCCATCAATTGTTCTCATTTTTTTTGCCATAGTTCCGCTCCTTATAAAGCTGAATTTGTAAATTTCTGAAAAATATAAATTATTTTAAGTTCTATGTAAAGAAAAAACTTGCTTCGAAAAAATGAATATTATTTATTTTATACATTATCTTTGATAATTGTCCAGACCTATATAATAAGTAAAATATAAAAAAGCAAAGCCTTTCATATTTAGTTCTTGACGATATGTGGCTTATGTATAAAACAATAAGGAACGTGGACGAAATAACTATGAAACCATTAAAAGCTATTTCCAATTTTTTTATGGAGAAAAATATATATGCCTAAATTGAATAGTACAAATTCCGCACCCTCATCCGATTTCATACGAAATATTATTGCCGAAGATATAAAAGCACACAAAAACGACGGCAAAGTAGTCACCCGATTTCCACCGGAACCTAATGGCTATCTGCATATCGGACATGCAAAGTCAATATGTCTTAATTTCGGTATTGCAGCCGAAAACAATGGAATATGCAATTTAAGATTTGATGATACTAATCCGGGCAAAGAAGATGTTGAATATGTGGAATCAATAAAATTAGATATCAAATGGCTTGGATTTGACTGGAATGACAGGCTTTTTTATACATCTGACTACTTTGAGCAACTCTATCGGCAAGCCGTTCAATTGATCAAAAAAGGCAAGGCTTATGTCTGTGATCTGAGCGCCGGGAAAATAAGAGAATATCGAGGTACCCTGACGGAATCCGGAAAAGAAAGTCCGTATCGGAACCGCTCAGTCGAGGAAAATCTTGATCTATTTGCGCGCATGAGAGCAGGGGAATTTGAAGACGGTTTTTGTGTTCTCAGGGCAAAAATTGATATGTCAGCACCTAACCTGATTATGAGAGATCCTGCTCTGTACCGAATCCGACGTGTTTACCATCACAGGACAGGAAACCAATGGTGCATTTATCCCATGTATGACTTCAGCCACTGTCTTTCAGATTCAATGGAAGGGATCACTCATTCCATCTGCACGCTGGAATTTGAGAACAACCGTTCTTTGTACGATTGGCTTCTTGACGAACTTGAGATGGAATGCCATCCACAACAAATAGAGTTTGCCCGTTTAAATCTCAGCTATACAGTATTGAGCAAAAGAAAGCTTGTGGAACTTGTAGAAAAGGGACATGTTAGTGGATGGGATGATCCTCGAATGCCCACACTTTCCGGTTTGAGGAGACGCGGATATACACCCGGGTCAATACGCAATTTTTGCGATCGTATTGGTATCGCCAAACGAGACAGTATGGTTGATATGGCTATGCTCGAATATTGTGTTCGGGAAGATCTGAACAAAAGCGCCCAGCGAATCATGGCTGTGCTTCGCCCCATCAAGGTAATTATTGACAATTATCCAGAAAACCTTGTGGAAGAGCTGGATGCCATTAACAATCCTGAAGATCCGACCATGGGAACACGAAAAGTTCCCTTTTCTCGCGTACTTTATATAGAACGGGAAGATTTCCGCGAAGACCCACCGAAAAAATTCTATCGGCTGGCACCCGGCCGTGAAGTGCGTTTGCGATATGCGTATTTTATAACATGTGTGAAAGTGGTAAAGGATGAGCAGACAGGTGAAATCATTGAACTTCACTGCACATATGACCCAAAGACAAAAGGCGGAGACTCTCCGGACGGACGTAAGGTTAAGGCAACTCTGCACTGGGTTTCTGCTGCCCACTCAATAGAAGCAAAAGTGCGTCTTTATGATCATTTATTTACTGCCATAAATCCCGGCGACAAAAAAGAAGCTGAAGATTTCAAAGAGTGGTTGAATCCAAATTCTCTTGAAATTCTGACTTCATGCCGTGTAGAACCAAGTCTGGCAGGCGCTGCACATGGAAACAGATATCAGTTTGAAAGGCTTGGGTATTTCTGTGTTGATTCCGTTGATTTATCCGGCAATAAATTAGTATTCAATCGTACGGTAACTCTGCGTGATACGTGGGCGAAGATTCAAAAAGCCCAAAAGAAAAGATAAATGTAAGTGATCAAAAGCTTACGCTCAACCTATGAGAAAAATACTATCAAAAAAAGCCACAACCTGCCAAGATTGTGGCTTTTTCTTTTAGGATGGTGCCGAAGGGGAGACTCGAACTCCCACAGAGATACCCCCACTAGACCCTGAACCTAGCGCGTCTACCAGTTCCGCCACTTCGGCATAGTTAGGGACTTGGAAATAAATAATATACCATCTTGCTTGTCTTTTTGCTCATCTTCGGTGTTGCGGCTTCCGTTACATAGCTCGCTATGCGCTTTCAGCCGCGCCTTGAAGATGAACAAAAATCCTGTGCAATTTTGGTATATTATTTACTTCCAAGTCCCTTAGTGCCTGAACGAAAACTGCCAATTTTTCCAATTTCTGCGTCAGGCGCAA
>DAOURZ010000267.1 GCA_030627475.1 Deltaproteobacteria bacterium
TACAAAGGTTGGTCTCATATAGACAAAAAAGTATTTAGAGGATTGGCTGTTTATCATTCTACATTACCTATTATCATAGTTAATGATTCCGATGCTAATAAAGCACAATCATTCACATTATTCCACGAATTAGGGCACTTGATTAGAAAAGAAAGCGCAATTGATAACTGGGATGGGTATTCTGAACAAGTTGAAAAATGGTGCGATGAATTTTCTGGCAATTTGCTAATGCCAACTGATCAAATTAGACCGAAGGTTCAGATTGTAAATGATTTAGATGATGTAAAGAATATCGCTCAACAATTTAATGTAAGTTCTTATGCTTGTCTGGTACGTTTACGGCAGTTAAACCTTATAACCCAATCAACATATAACGGTTTTGAAGCACAGTTAAAAAATGAGTACAGAGAAAGAACAAAAAAAATGAAAGATAGCCCCGGAGGGCCATCAAGAAACCGTCCTAAGGAGGTTTTTGCTCAATATGGCCGTATTTATTCAAGAGCAATTTTTCAGGCGTATTACAATCAAGACCTTGGGCTGAAGAAACTCTGCCAATTATTTGATTTTAAAAGACCCTCTTATGCATTGGAGCTGGAGGGGCAGATTTGAAAACGAGATACTGTGTAGATGCCAATATTTTTATTTCAGCCTGGTATGTAAGTTACCCAAAAAGTGTTTTCCCTTCCCTTTGGGAAAGACTTATACAATTAAAAGATGACATTGTTTTAATACAACCGATTTATGATGAAATTGAACCTTTTTCATCAGCTGATAAAAAAATACAGGCGGCTAAAAAAAGAAATAAGTACCCTCTAAGAATGTGGCTGGAAGAAAACGAGTTTGTTGAAACTCCTATTAATGACCAAGTCAATTTTGCCTCTTTAGATTTAGAAAAAAAGTATGAAACAAATGATATATCAAAAGGTGCAGGACAAAAGGACATTACTTTGATTGCGTATGCTAAGAACACAGGCAATAAAGTAGTAACCTTTGAAGCAAAGCAACGTCAAAAACCTGATAAAAAATGCAATTATAAAATTCCATTAATCTGTTCTGAAGAAGATGTAGGCTGCATTGATTTTGTGACAATGCTTGAAAACCTCGCGATAAGGATTTAATTTAATGGCAAAAAATATTGACAAGCTGATTATAAACAGCCCTTACAAAGAGCCAAAACAGTATTGGTCTTACGATAGAGAAAACAGAGATTTTAATATTAAAGAAGGCAGAAGACCTGCTGGTTATGTCATGGCTACACCAAACTCAAGAGCCTTTGACGACCCGGGAATTTTTGTAAAAATTAAATTGGTCAATAAAATTCGACCAAGAGTTAAAAAATGGCGGGAAACAGGTTATCCCGGAGTAACCGGTATCACCAAGCGGCTTTTGGAGCATTGGCAAGACCCGGAGGAACGTAAAGACCGCAGATTTTTCTTTTGCCAGTTGGAGGCGATTGAAACGATTCTCTGGCTGGTCGAAGCCCCTGCTGCTGAAAAAGTCGGCATAGATATTCATGGAGACGGCGGCGCTTTTGAACGCTGGTGCAGTAAAATGGCCACGGGTTCGGGAAAGACTATCATTATGGCAATGATTATTGCCTGGAATTTTTTGAATAAAGTAACCAGCCCGATTGATGCTCGGTTCAGTAAAAATGCTCTTGTTGTAGCTCCCGGTTTGACAGTAAAAAGCAGGTTGCAGGTATTACAGCCAACTCATTCTGAAAACTACTATAAAGAGTTTAATATCGTACCGGCATCTTTGATGGACAAACTCCGGCAAGGAAAAGTGCTGATACAAAACTGGCATACGCTGGCATGGGATACCCAGGAAAAACTTGATGTTAAAATCAAAAAGGGTCATTTGCGGTCTGTGGACAAAAGGAAGCGTACAGAAATAAGCGGCGAAGCTTATGTCCGGCAGGTCTTGGGCGATATGGCGAGTTCGCGGAATATTCTTGTGATTAACGATGAAGCACACCATGCATGGCGTATGAACCCGGAAGCAGTCGGCAAATATAAGCGAACCGGTTCAGAAAAAGACAGTGCGGAAGAAGCTACAATCTGGATCGGAGGCTTAGACAGAATACATAAACAAAGAGGGATTCTGCGCTGCTTTGACCTTTCTGCCACTCCGTTTACACCATCCGGTAAAAAATCAGCAGAAGAAGCCTTGTTTACATGGATTGTCCCTGATTTTGGATTGAATGATGCTATTGAATCAGGGCTGGTAAAAACACCTAGGGTTGTCGTTCGTGATGACAGTATCGTAACAAAAGAACTTAAATCACGACTTTATCATATTTATGCCGATGATGAAGTAAAAGACGACATCAACCGCAAAGCAGATGAAACAGAGCCTTTGCCGGATTTATTAACTCAAGCCTATTATTTACTTGGCGCTGATTGGTTAGCAACAAAGAAGGAATGGTTGGAAGCTGGTCATAAAGTGCCGCCTGTGATGATTACTGTTGCAAATAGAACTGAAACTTCGGCACGAATAAAATATGCTTTTGATTATAACCGGATATTAATCCCTGAACTGTGTGATGCAGATAAAACTCTGCAAATAGACAGTAAGATACTGAATGAAGCTGAATCGGAAACAGAGACTGTTGAAATAAAAAATTCCCCAAAGCTTACAAAAAAACAGCACGCTGAATTATTACGTCAAACAGTTGATACTATTGGCAGAGACGGCAAACCGGGCGAACAGATTCAAAATATAATTTCTGTGGGTATGCTTTCAGAGGGATGGGATGCCAGGACAGTAACTCATATCATGGGACTAAGAGCTTTTTCCAGTCAGCTATTATGCGAGCAGGTCGTTGGGCGAGGACTCCGAAGAGTGAGTTATGATGCAGGCGATGATGGTTTATTTCAACCGGAATATGTTAATATATTCGGTGTTCCATTTACATTCCTGCCACATGAAGGAGGTGATGGGCCACCACCTCCGCCGCCTCCGCCAAAAACGAAAATAGAACCTGTAAAAGAAAAATCAAAACATGAAATTACATGGCCGAATATTCTCAGAATAGATTATGTATATCGACCGGTTCTA
>DAOURZ010000478.1 GCA_030627475.1 Deltaproteobacteria bacterium
ATATTCAACCCAATCCTTCTTTGTAGAAGTAACAAAGTCCCCCCACATGGCTTTTACTTCTCGCTGGAATTCTTCAAAAGCTTGTTTTTCGAATTGTTTGTAATCCTTTTCCATTTTTGCAACTTCTGCAAAGAATTCCTTCTCCATATCATCCATTTGAGCAAATAAGGAACAGGCAGCAGAAAATACAAAAAACATGACAAAAAATATTACCGGCCGATAACTTTTCATCTTGATACCTCCTCTTCTGAAGAACTCATGAACTCATGTAGCCATAAAATATGGTTTTGGTGTTTGTTGTATTGATGACAAGGTTGACAATACTTCTCTACAATATTATATTGTTTTTGTATTGTAAAATTTAATTGCAGAAAGGATAATTATTATGGCAGAAGATATTTTGGAAATTGATGACAGCATTTTTGATGCTGAGGTTCTGAAGTCTGATAAACCGGTACTTATGGATTTCTGGGCTCCGTGGTGCGGGCCATGCAGGGCAATTTCTCCCTTGATGGAAGAGCTCGCCGGTGAATTTGGAGATAAAATTAAGTTTCTCAAATGCAATGTTGACGATAATCCAATCAGTCCGGGCAAATACGGAATAAAATCTATACCCACGCTTATGTTCTTCAAGGATGGAAATATAGTAGATCAGGTGATAGGTATAGTTGCCAAATCAAAACTGGAAGAAATAATAAACAAAATTTTAAACCCGAGTTGAGCTGATTTTTGCGAAAACCGCCCGAAAGAAATAGGCTTCGCACTCCACAGGGCAGACATACCGGTAGATATGTTGAGAATTTTCGCAAATTCTTGATACGCAAGAGATAAGGAACGTAGAAGTTAAATCGTCCACGTTTCCGATAGGAAACTTTGTCATGAAAAGTGTTGATTATGATCTTGTTATAATCGGCGGTGGTCCGGCCGGACTTACCGCAGGTCTTTATGCTGCACGCGCCAGATTGAATGTAATTCTTATTGAAAAGGTTGTGCCGGGAGGACAGGTCCTTACCTCTGACTGGATTGAAAATTATCCCGGCTTTCCGGAAGGAATCAGCGGGCATGACCTGATTCGGAAAATGACCGATCAGGTTAAAAAATTTGATCTTGATATAGAATCAAATGAAGTAATTTCTTTTGATTTGTCTGACCCTGTAAAGAAGATCAAGTTAAGTGACAAGACTATCACAAGCCACACAATTATTATAGCTACAGGAGCTTCACCCAAAAAGCTTGGCATTCCAGGTGAAGAGATTTTTTGGGGAAGAGGCTTGTCTACATGCGCAACCTGCGATGCACCTTTTTTTAAAAACAAAATAGTTGCGGCAGTCGGAGGCGGGAATACCGCTATTCAGGAAAGCATATTTCTGACCAGGTTTGCAAAAAAGGTTTATCTTATTCATAGAAGAGATCAATTAAGGGCAACCGCTATTCTGCAGGAACGAGCATTTGCCAATGATAAAATTGAATTTGTATGGGATTCTGTAGTAACAAGCATTGATGGTTTGGCTAATGTAGAAACCATTACAGTAAAGAATGTTAAA
>DAOURZ010000462.1 GCA_030627475.1 Deltaproteobacteria bacterium
CAGGAATATCGGGATATTCCGAGCTTTCGCAACGCAGTTAGGCGGGATGCATCGGCGCTTAAAATGTGAAGTTATTTTTGTGCGAGCCCTAAGAGCCTGTTTGAAAACCAAAACCGCTAATGTAAAACGAGAAAGCCTGTAAATTCAATCAGTCAGCAACTCATTCCCTTTTCATAAATCGTTTTATGACAGCATTTTGAAATAAAAACCAAATGATATTTACAGCCCCATCTTACATGTGATAATGTTCCCTGATTTTATTACCTTCAAAATAAAAGTAGAATGAGTTTTTAAATTTCTGATACTATGAATTTAATCTCACTTATAGAAACTATAAAAAAACATCCGCATTATGACAGGGCAGGAATGATTCTTTGTCATAATGGAGTGGTGCGGAGTACATCACGAGATGGCAGGAGAGTATCAGGGCTTAGTATCACTGTAGATTACGAACAACTGCTTGAGGTTATAGAAAAGCATAAAAAAAGGCCGGGTATTATAGAAATATTGTTTAAAATAGCAGACAACAAAAAGCTGTCAGTAGGGGATGACATCATGCTTCTTGTTGTTGCCGGTGATATTCGTGAAAATATTATAAAAGTACTCAGTGAAGCTATTGATGATATTAAATCAACTGTTACGAAAAAAACAGAGTATTTTTCAAATTCGACCTAAATCTGAGCGCAATAACAGGAAAGTTATTTAAACCCCGTTCCTAAAGGAGTTTTTTATGTCTTCATTTTCTCATATTGATAATAAGGGTTGTTCGCGGATGGTTGATATAACCGATAAAGAACCGACATTAAGATCAGCGGTTGCTCAAGGGGTTGTTTCAATGAAGCCTTCAACATTTGAAATGATTCATAATGATTCAATAAAAAAGGGTAATGTACTTGAAACTGCTAAAATTGCCGGAATAATGGCAGCAAAAAAAACTTCGGAATTAATTCCACTGTGTCATCCGATTAATATCTCACATATTGATATCAATTTTGAACCGGATAAAGATGAAAGTTCAATTAAAATTAAAACGCGGGTACGGCTTTTCGGTCAAACAGGTGTTGAAATGGAGGCTCTTACAGCGGTATCTGTAGCGGCTCTTACAATATATGATATGTGTAAGTCGCAAGATAAAAAAATGATTATATCGGATATATGTCTTCTTGAAAAATCAGGGGGCAAGAGTGGAATATTTGTGAGAAAAACAGTTAACGATTAACAATTCACAGTTTCTAAAAAACATAAATGAATATATTGGAATATATTATTTTTTTTATTATTGGCGCTGCATTTGCTTTTTTGATAACCTGGTTGTTTGCAAAGTCAAGGTTTTCAAAAGAAGTCCTGGAAATTCATAGAGAACTCTCTTCTGCATTAAGCAGGCTGGAACATATGGAAGGCCTTAAAAAAGCACTTGAAGAACGCACCCGAACAATTGATTCCCTTAACGTTACAATCACCGAGCTGAAAGAGCACCAGGCAAGGCTGGAAACAATTATAGATAAAGAGCGTCTTGCCGTGGATGAAAAGATAGCAACGTTTGAGGATATCCGGAATAATATGATGGATGCTTACAAGGCAATCTCTGCCAGTGCTTTAAAG
>DAOURZ010000215.1 GCA_030627475.1 Deltaproteobacteria bacterium
CAGGATCCGGATATTATAATGGTAGGTGAAATTCGTGATCAGGGAACAGCAGAAATTGCTATAAAAGCAGCTATGACCGGGCATCTGGTTTTCAGTACCCTGCATACTAATGACTGCCCGTCAACAATAGGACGTCTTGTAGATATAGGTATACCATCTTACATGATATCTGCTGCTGTAACAATGGTATTATCACAGCGACTATGCAGAAGGCTTTGCATAAAATGTAAGGCTTTGGTCAATAAAACCGATCCGGATGATTTGGAAAGTATGGGATTTCCCAAAGAGGAAATTCCGGACTTGAAAATTTATGAACCGAAAGGTTGTCCGACTTGTATGGGGAGCGGCTATAAAGGCAGGGTCGGCTTATATGAGCTGATGGAAGTAACCGACGAAGTTGCTAAAGCAATAAATGCCGATGTTCCTGAGGAGCAACTTAGAAGGACAGCCATACAGGAAGGTATGGTTACTTTGAGGGACTCGGGTCTCGTTAAAATCAGAGAGGGCATAACCTCTGTTGATGAAATTCTAAAACGAACAACCATAACCAAAGAAGCTCTGCCGGCATATCTTGTAAATCCTGATGTGGAAAGATATGAAGACAAGGATGTTATTATTCGTGAAGGTAATAAGGATATAGATTTTTTCAAGCTTATACAGGGTGCTTTAATTGTTGTTAAGGGACGCAAAAAAATAGCTGAAATTGTGCAGCCCGGTGAATACTTTGGAGAAATGACAGCTATAACCGGAGAACCTCGATCCGCCAGCATTATTTCAAAGGGAAGGTCTATTATAAAACGATTTCCGGGGGATAAGATATATGAACTAATTGAGAAATATCCTGATGTATCCAAACATCTATTTGAAATAATTGCCGGTCGACTTAATCAAGCTGATAAAATTATCGTTAAGTTGATTAATGAAAGGAAGCAGACATAATTAAAATGCGAACAGGTATTGGATATGATGTACACAAACTGGTTTTGGGTCGAAAACTGGTTCTTGGAGGGGTCATTATCCCTTTTGAAAAGGGTTTATTGGGTCATTCGGATGCAGATGTGCTTGTTCACGCCTTATGCGATGCCCTTCTCGGCGCAGCAGGACTCGGAGATATCGGTCGGCATTTTCCAGATAACGATCCCGAATTCAAAGATATTTACAGCATAAAACTTCTTGTAAAAACTTGCGAAATAATCAGCAAAAAAGGTTTTAAAATAAATAATATAGATTCTACGATTTTTGCACAGGAACCAAAACTTTATCCTTATAATGAAGCCATGAAAAACAACATAGCCAAGGCGATAGAAGTTGAACCTGGCAGGATCAATATCAAAGCCACCACAACTGAAGGCCTCGGCATGATCGGGGCAGGAGATGGGATTGGAGCTATGTGTATAGCTTTGATATCAGGGGGCAGAGATCAGGGATTAAAGAAAGGGAGCAGGGATCGGGGGCAGGATGACAATTCGCATATATAATACATTAAATAAAAAAAAAGAAATTTTTGAACCTGTAAAACAGGGCAGGGTGAGTATGTACGTTTGTGGTCCGACTGTTTATGATTCATGTCATATCGGGCATGCAAGGTCTATATTAACATTTGACGTCATTGCAAAATATTTAAAGGCAAAAGGTTTTAAAGTAACTTATGTCAGAAATTTTACTGATATTGATGATAAAATAATTAATCGGGCAAATCAAACAGGTATTACCTGTAAAGCACTTGCTGAAAAATATATTAATGAATTTTATGAGGACATGGATGCTCTGAATATTGAAATGCCCACAATAGAACCAAGGGCTACGGAACATATTCCTCAGATTATAAAACTCATTGAAATTCTTATAGATAAAGATATGGCATATCAAATAGACGGCGATATATTTTTTGCAATAGAATCATTTAAAGATTATGGCAAGCTATCAGGACGTAAGCTTGAAGATATGAAAGCCGGTGCCAGAGTGACTGTTGACGAAAGAAAGAACAATCCTTTTGATTTTGCTTTATGGAAATCAGCCAAGCCCGGAGAGCCTGCCTGGGACAGCCCGTGGGGTAAGGGTAGGCCGGGATGGCATATAGAATGTTCGGCAATGAGCGCTGAATATCTTGGTGAAACATTTGATATTCATGGCGGAGGAAAAGATCTTGTCTTTCCGCATCACGAAAATGAAATTGCACAGTCAGAAGGGGCATTTGGCAAACCTTTTGCCAGGTTCTGGATTCACAATGGTTTTGTAAATATAAACCAGGAAAAAATGTCAAAATCACTTGGCAACTTTTTAACGATAAAGGATATATTAAAATCTTGCTATCCTGAGACTGTAAAACTGTTTCTCCTCTCCAGTCACTACAGGAGTCCCATTGATTTTACGGATAAAGCAATGGATGAGGTAAGTATCGGCCTTGACAAGATTTATGCGCTGCTTAAACGCATTGAAGAAAAAAAAGAACTCTCAGAAATAAATATTGTTGAGCCTGGTAATTATTACAAACACTTTTGCGAAGCAATGGATGACGATTTCAATACTGCCTTAGGCATTGGTGTGCTTTTTGACGCTGTTCGAAATATAAATCGCCTGTTAGATGAAAGCAAAGAAGGATTATCTAAAGAGGTAATCAAAGATATAATTTCATGCAAATCGGATATACTGAAAATCGGCGGCATATTAGGCATCCTTTATAAATCACCTGAAGTCTATTTTGAGGAAAAGAAATCCAGAGGTTTGGGAAAAAAGTCAATTGATCCTGCTGTTATTGAAGATATGATTAAAGAGAGAGAAAAAGCAAGAAAGGCAAAAGATTGGGGCAAGGCAGATAACATCAGGGATCAGCTTGAAGTCATGAATATTATTATTGAGGACCGTCCGGAAGGCACTGGTTGGAAAATAAAAAAATGAGTAACGGTTTACAGTTCACGGTTTGCAGTTCTCCGTTCCTAAACTGTACGGAATAGAAATACTCGAAAGGTACTTGATCTACAATGACTTTGAAAATCATTTCAATATTAATTATTCGATATCAAGACATCCAAAAATACAAAGTGTTCTGTACAAAAGGCGGGGGAAATGGCCATTTTTTACATTTCGGTTTGAGAACAATGAATGGAGGTTTTTAATATGCCTTTAGTTGAATTTAAAGAAAGAAATACAATTATTAAATCACGAACTTTAAGTAATGTTCAAATGGAACTTATAAAATTGTATTCTACGAATTTGGAGTACGATGATTTAATGGAAGTAAAAAAAAATTGGCTAATCATTTTGCTCAAAAAGCAATTAATAAAGCTGACTGAATTTCATATGTCTGTGTGCCATCGTCCTCTGTTTCTATATTAGCTGTTTTAAACTGAGCTTCCGGGAGCAATTTTTTAGCTTTATTCAGTATTTCTTCAGGAACTTTGTCAAAGGAAATAACGGTTTCTTCTCCTGCCATTGTTAAAGGACAGATAGAAAATAATAAAGCAGTCAGTATTAAGCCTGATTGGGTATGCATTGTTCTAGCTCCTGTCTACAGAATCGTCGTTGCGTAAAGGTTTATTAAAAATCTCACGAAATTCCTCTGCAATGATAGAGCGAAAAATACGAAAATTTTCATATTTATTATCAACTTGATCAAGATAAAAATCCAGATTATCTATTGCTTTATGCTGTTCCTTTTCTTCCTGATGCTTAAGTTGAAGCTTTAGCGCTGAC
>DAOURZ010000097.1 GCA_030627475.1 Deltaproteobacteria bacterium
GACCGGATAGTCTTTCCTTTACTATGCGTGCAACTTCCCTGCGTTTCTCTTTTGGAATTTTGAGATAGGTTCCGAGAGATACAACAAGTCGTTGCCTGGGACCTTTTTCGGTACGAATGTTTTCGACCAATTGCAATACGGGCGATTTAGAATTTTTAGAAATTGCTTCTCTGAAAAACATTGCTCCATCTCCTAATATAGAAAAGATTTGCCTGTATTTTTCAGGGTATGATCATCACGCATATAATTGGGTTGGCTGCTATTGCGTTTAATCGCATCTAAACCTTCAGGATCATAAGCCTCAATTTCATATTCAGGGGCTTGGTCCGGGCTGGTTTTTTTACAGAGATCTATATGCTTTTCAAGTTTTGCTATGGAAAACGAAACCAGCTCCTTTAAGAAACCAAAAGAATGCCTCATCTGATGAAAACTGTATTTTTTCATCAAGGCAAAGCCATTAATTGCATCTTTCTCGGATTTTTCATTCGGTTTTTCCTGATTTGTTGTGCAAGCAGTCTGTATGGAAGGTATTTTTAATCGTTTGTTTATTTTTTCCAAAAGCAGGTTAGCAATATTGTGGGATACCATACCAAGATCAACAGAATAGTTTTTTTGGATATTAGCAATGGAAGGCAGGCCTGCATCAACGACCATTATGCCTGGATTAACTAATTGCGCAAGGGCTATTCCAAATAACGCTTCCGCGTGAGTCAAAGTCAAGAGTCCTGACATGCTATAAGGCGCTGAAAGCCCTGCCATAGGCATTGTTGAAACATAAACAGGCAAGCCTTTCCTGACACAAGACAGGAAAGGGTCTATCATTTCTTCAATAACATTCAGAGGGCTGTTTATAATGGAAAACTGTACTGTCAGTTCCCCTCTGGTTTCATGAACCTGCTTGGCTCTGGCTATCCCTTCTTCAGTTACGGCTGCAATGTATATTGGCTTTGAACAATTTTCAATTATTGTATCTATTACTTTTACTTCCCGGTTTCTTATCAGTACTCCTCTTGCCATAAAATTTATTATTTCTGTTTTATTGACTATTTTTGCTATTCTAACAAGGTGCTCTAAGGTAGGAGCTATTAGTTCACCTGTGTTATCATCATAAAGAAATGGTGCTGTACCTCCAACACCGAAGGAGTTTTCCGGAATCCAGTATTTGTCCCTTTTAGGGGTAATGTTGATTGCCTGTTCAACTAGTGGACTAAGAATATGAATGTGTCCGGTAGTTTCATCAAAGGCAGCCAGACCGGTATCCTCGAAAATCTGTCTGACTTCCGCGGATTTGCATTTAACTCCTGTTTCTTCCAGAATATTTAATGCATCCTGATGTATTTTTTCCAAAAGATTACAGTTCTCAATATCCGTTTTTTCGTCCAAAGCTTGCGTTTTTGTATCCATGTTCTCTAACTCCACGGGAAAGGACTATTGGAAACAGGATGAAGCTCGCCTTTTGCATAACGTTCAAATCTGAAAGGTTTAAGCAGACTCTGTTTTTCTCCTGTAATTTCTTTGGCAATCAGTTTGCCGATACCGATCATTTTGTAACCATGATTGGAATCAAGAATCATATAGCAATTATCTTTCATTGTATCGAAAACAGGAAAATTGTCAGGTGTAAACGCACCGAGGCCGCCAGACGGCTCATTCTTATAATTTTGATATTTATTCTCATACCTTTTCTGACAGTGAGCAAGAGCGGATGTCCACATATGAACAAAATCCGGGCCTACAACAAAATCCGGGGAATCAATACCATACGGATCAACCCTGACCTCGCCTTTAACAATATATGGAGCAGCTCCTCCCTGAACACCTCCAAAATGAAAGTCAGGCTTATAATATATACCCCACATTTTGTCAGTAATAAGGGATCCATCCTCACTGGAATACAGGGGGGCATCAGTATCAATATGAATAACCGGAGGCATATTGCCGGCGTTATTCATTGCATAGTCAGGTGAAACCCCAAGAGTGCCCTCAACAAGACCCCAGTATGTCCACATATCAACGTTTTTATGAATATTCCCATCATTATCTTTGATATCTATTTGATCGGGCAGATCAAGCATGTTCCAAAAGCTTTTGGCCCATGGTCCGGCTCCAATGATTACATAATCACATTTAATATTTCCTTTTTGAGTTTCTACAGCGGTTACAGAATTGTTGTCTGTTTTTAACCCTGTAACTTTGACCCCTGTAAGAATTCTTACGCCTTCGGATTCTGCCTTGTCGGCAAGGCGATAAAGTGATTTTGTATTGTGTGCATATCCACCTTTTAATTCATGCAAAACAGATGTAATGTTTTTAGCCTGCCAGTCATGGAAAATATTTTCTCTCATATATTTCAGACATTCTTTTTCTCCCTCAATAAACAAGGAATCATAGCCTATCTCCTGCTGTTGCTTATGAATTTCAGCAACATCGGCATGCATGGATTCGCAGGATATCTGCATATAGCCTATTGGATGATATCCGTATCCTTTTGCATCTTCTTCCCAGAGGGCTACGCTATGAGCCATGAGTTCCCGCATGGCCGGCTGAAAATAATTATTTCTTATTATACCACATGCAATACCTGAAGCACCGGCTCCGATTGCTGCTTTATCAATAACAAGAATATCTTTGCCTGACCCGACTTTTTTTTGCTTTAGTTCCTTTGCCAAATGATATGCGGTGCTCAATCCATGTATGCCTGCACCTATAATTACATATTTGTAGTTTGCTGGAAATGACATTTAATATACCTCAATGAGGCAATTTTAAAACGTTCCCTTTTGCCCAATATCTACGTCATGCGAAAATTTTAATCCTCGAAATACTCAAAGTATTCCTGTAGTGAAAATTTTCGTCTTTCTTGATCTTGCAACAAAATTGAACATTTTGGAACTGCCTCTCAATGAATAGTTTTATTTGAAAGGATCCCATCTGACTGTTTGTTTTTCATAGGAAGGTGGAAATTGTTTTAAAAATTCATCGTAGTAAAACAATTCTTTAAAAGAAGCGAATGGCAAACCATAAGCTGCTTTCGGTCTCATTTTAATTTCCCGGGGATCAATTTTTTCAGAAATAAGTTCATCCATGATATCATCCATGCCAACACCCATGGCAAACCTTAGTTTTTCACGATTTGCTATTTGTTCAGGAAGTATATCTCTGAATGCCTCTCTCAAAATGTACTTTTCAATCTGTTTTTCTCCATAGATTTTCCAGCTCATGGGAATTTTCTGGCTGAAATCAACTATTTTTTTATCCAGGAATGGAGTTCTGTACTGAACGCCATTGGCCATCCAGGCGCGATCTAGGCGCCTTAATGCGGTGTTATAAGATATTTCCAAAAGCTTTTTTGCCAGCCTTTCTCTTTGCTCATCACTTTTAACCTTTGGATTTTTCAAAACCATGCGATAGCCGCCAAATAGTTCATCAGCTCCTTCACCTACAAAAATACAGTTTGTATGTTCCTTAACCATCTTTGATACATAATAATTAGAAATAATACCGGAGATACAGTCTTCATCAAAACTTTCCAGATACCAGACTGCATCACTGATAAAATTTTTTACATCTGAATCAGAGATTAAATATATATGATGTTCCAGCCCAAGATATTTTGCCATTAATTTTGCATTTTCCAGATCCGGACCAGGTGCTTTTTCAACAGCACCTGTAAAAACTTTTAGATTTGGATTAAATTCTTTAGCTATGGCTGCTATAATAGAACTATCCAGACCACCGCTTAAAGAAATCCCGCCAACACCATCCATTCTTATTTTAACGGCCTCAATCAGAAGATCCCTTAAAATATCAATAGCCTCTTTCATATTGGTAAATTCAGGCAATTCAGGAGAATAGGACTTAAATTCTTTCATTCCCTTTTTTGAGCTGTATATGTTGCCGGGAGCAAGTTCCTGTATATTAAATTGAACATGATCTTTTAATCCCTTCATTTCTGAGCTGAAATAAAAAGTGCCATTATTTGAACCAAAAAACAGCGGCCTTGCGCCAACATGATCTCTTGCCAGGATTGTTTCCTCATCCTTTTCAACGATAGCACAGGAAAAACTTCCATAAAGCTTTGAAAAACAATCTTTTTCATACTTTTCATAGTATTGTTTAAAAAGTTCTATGTCACTTTGGTTTTCAGGTCTGTCATTGTAAAGCTCACCGTCAAAAAGTATATAAGGCGGTTCTTCAATTGAAGTACAATAAGTTTTATCGGGAGTTAAATTGATTTCATTGGCTCCCAAAGCACCTCTATCGTCTGTAAGAGTGCGTATTGTGCTGTTATCTGAACCACGATGGCGCATATATTTCAGCATTTTACCTACTTGCTTTGTTGAGTTGAAACAAATTTTTCCGTGTTGTGATATAATACCTGCTATACTTGCCATCTTTTAACTCCTTTTAATTTACAAAAATTTTCCCAAGGTTTGCTGTTGTAAGCGGATCATCCATATACATTCTCAGACGGTTTCGCTTTATAGATTTCATTCCTCTTTCATCATATATAGGCATTTCAACTTCAGGAGCATCGTCAGGACTGATCGCTTCTGCGATTTTAATGCTTTTTTCAAGTTTTTCTAAAGAGAAATCAATTAGATAGCGAAGGAAAGAAAATGGATGTCGCATCATATGAAATCCATATTTAAGGCATAAAGCCTGACCTTTTTTTGCATCATCATATGCCTTTTGCGTGGGATGTTCTTCATGGGTTGTTCCTGCACTTTGGAATGTTGGTATATCAAGCATTAAATTTAGATGACTCATAAGGATATTAAGGAAATTATGGCTTATAAGACCATAATTTGGATTATAATCTATCCTGGGATCGGCAATGGTCGGAAAACCTGCATGTACACATGTTACACCAGGATTGAGTAATTGAGCTACACATATGCCAAACAATACTTCTGCATGTGTCATGGCAAGCACCCCATTGTAACAGTAAGGTGCACTTATACCGGCCATGGGCATTGCCGATATAAATACCGGCAAGCCGGCCTTTACGACTTTTACAAAATATTCCGAGAAGTTTTCATTGACCTCAAGGGGTGGGCGGGTAAGGCAGAAAACAATCATGATATTCTTTCTTTTTTCATAAAGTTTTACTGCGCTTGCAAGAGATTCGTCTGAGGTTACGGCAAAATAAAGCGGCTTATTGCAGTTCTCATCCATTATGTTCATTTGCCGGACTTCGTCTTTTAATTTTACACCTCTGCCCATACCGCCTACTACATTATTTTTTTCAGCAATTCGTGCGATCCGGATAACATGTTCTTCTGCAGGAATAACGCCGCCTTTTCCTGTTTTGTCATCATAAATATATGGCGCGGTTCCGCCTATAAAAAAACTGTTCCGAGGTACAAAAAAATCATTTAAACCCGGAACATTATTAAGGCATCGCTTAACCAATTCAGAAGTAATAAATATCCTGTTTTCATATAAAACCGCCAAGCCTTCGGGTTCATATTTTTTGCAGGCTCCTTGAATTTCTTTTTGTTTACAACCCACACCAAGATTTTCAAGTATCCATAATGCATCTTCATGTACCTGAAGAAGCATGTCTACTGTATTTTTATTGAGCAAAGATTTAGACTTTTCAATTTGTTCTTTGTTTAATGGTTTAACCAATTATTTCTCCTTGTGATTTCAATAGCAAAAGCCATTTTGTTCATTATGACTTTTGCTACATGTTGGCTTTTGCCAATCCAGTACTTCTTGAATTTTTTAAGAGTTGGTTTTTGCTATTTTTTTTATGCCCACACTTAGGACATCGCTTAAAGCCATCTTGAGCCTCTCTAGTCGGCAGATTATATCCGTGTTTACATTTAGGGCAGTTCATTTTTTTTACTGGCATCTTATCCTCCTGAAGTATCTGAACGAAAACTCCTCTTCTTGTCATTTCGACCAAAGA
>DAOURZ010000336.1 GCA_030627475.1 Deltaproteobacteria bacterium
AAGATATCTTTTTTCATGAAACTTTTCTGCTTTGGCAATCGCTTCAAAGATTGCTGCAATATCTTCAAACCCTTCTTCCCTGGCTGTTTTGGCAAAGCCCGGATACATTTCAGTATACTCGTGATTTTCACCGGCAGCAGAAGCTTTCAAATTATCAACGGTTGAACCGATAATTCCGGCAGGAAATGCTCCGGTTATTTCCACATCATCTCCTTTAAGGAGCTGGAACAGTCTTTTTGCATGTTCTTTCTCCTGGTTAGCTGTTTCCTCGAATGCCGCGGCAATTTGAACATAACCTTCTTTCTTTGCCTTACTTGCAAAATAGGTGTATCTGTTTCTTGCTTGGGATTCACCGGCAAATGCAGTTAAAATGTTTTTTTCTGTTTGAGAACCTTTTAAATCAGCCATTTTCATATTCCTCCTGTTTGTATTATGGACGTGGACGAAATAACCTGGCATTTTTGCATCCCAACTTAACAATATCTTTAATTGGTCTTTATTTGCAAAAAGCCCAGAAATAACTCGCTATCCCTGGCACAAATTTTACCAAGTCCGTCACTCCCGGTTAATTTCATGATTGAGTTTTTAAATTTCTGATAATATTTTGCCTGCTTCCTCCTGCCCGCTCTTTGTTAAAAATGATTTTTTTATAATGCTGTTCAGCTTTTCAGAATCTATAGGCTTCTCATCATGCTTTTCCTCAAGGTTTGTGATCAGATCTGCATCATAAACCGCCTTGAAATTTATTGTCTCTTCCTGTTCTGGATGATGGTGGTGCCCGATTATATCGCAAACCTCTTCTATCAGTTTCTCGTTTGCTCCCAGTTTAATCAAAATGTTTTTTGCTATGGGGTGGCCTTCCTGTTCATGGTATTTCGCCGCTGTATTCCGGTATTTTCGTTCCGCTTCGTGAATACCTATATCGTGAAGATATGCAGCAGACAAAATAACTGCGAGGTTTCCGGCTTCGTTTTTGCCGATCCGCTCTGCATAGCGGGCCACTTTTGTTGCATGACCGATCCTTTTAAAATCCTGCTTGAAATACTTCTTCATTTCTAAAGCCACCCGGTCTTTTAACAGATCTTCCCTTTTGGCTAAAAGTTCCGGAGGAAGATTTCCTATACACTGCTCGGCATATTCGCAGTATGAGGCGCAGCCAAAATTTATATCAGGATTGATAAACCTGTGACCGCATTTGTCGCATTTGCGAGCAGGGTCATCCTTGAAAAATTCTACTTCATTACCGCATTTGGGGCACTTAACTTCAAAGATAGCCTCCGGCTTCCAGTACCTTATATCCTGTCCCGGACATTTCATTCTAATTCCTCCGTAAAGTGAATTTGGCGCTCTTCAGCAGTTATAAAAAATAAGATTGCAAAAGTTGAGAGAAGTATTGTTATGTTGAAGAAACTTGAGAACGTGAACAAAATAACTTCAGCAAGCAGGCGCATAGATTTGGGTTAGGTTTCTTATGATTATTTGTCTTGTAGTTTTTGCACGGTGATCTAAACAAATTGCAATGCATTGGGTTTTAATATTTTTTGTCAGTAGTTATATTTTTTGACTTTTTCCCATATGCTATAGGTGTTTTTGCGGAAGATTTGGCTTAACCATGAATTATATCTGTCCCAGCCTGTTTTTGAATCACTCCATGCTTTTTGCAGGTCTTCAATAAAACTGCTTTTAAGTTCAGCCAGACTTATTACCCTGATAATTCCATTTTGATCAATCAGAATTCTGGTCATAATTTTGTTCTTCTGACAAATGAATTTTTCCACATCATGTGGTTTGAACTGCTTTTCAAACTCAGGATTGTAAGGAGTCGGGAGCAAAAAATTTTTGCCGAATTGCCAGATTACAAGCGGATATTTTTCATTATAAATTCCATATGCTGTCAAATTCCTGAAATCTTCAATATCTATTGCTCTCGGATAAGGCAATGAAACCAGAAGTTGAATCTCGCCGTCTATTATGCCCATTAACGAGCCTTCAAAAGGCTTCTCCCATCCAGGATACTTATCACCTGTTTTGATTTCTTCTAATTTCATTTGTATATCAACAGTTTTACAAGATTTATTATATGAATCGCCAGTCAGGAGTTTTATAGAAAACCTTCAAGTTCTCCCTTTGAAAGGTGGAACTATTGTTCCAAACATTATTTTGTGTTAATTTTATCCTTTAATTGGCCGGAACATCTGAAAATCACAACCTTTCTCGGCGTAAGCATCATATCTTCTCCGGTTGCAGGGTTTCTGCCCTTTCGTTCCTTTTTATGCTTTACGTAGAATTTGCCAAACCTGCTAATCAAAATATGTTCCCCTGATTCAAGGGTTTGTTTAATGATTTCCAGCAGGATTTCAAACGTTTCA
>DAOURZ010000423.1 GCA_030627475.1 Deltaproteobacteria bacterium
ATGTAGTAGAGCGCTGTCATGCAGCAGGGGTGCCGTTGCGGGGTCTATATGCAGCAAAAACAGGGTCTTAGACGGAAACGGTCGAATCCGACAAATTTTTTTATTTTTGAGAAAAGTTCCTTTTTTTGAAGAATAAATTTATCCGGGGCCTGCTTATATCGAATATCCAGGGCTGTTAATGCTTGTTGACTCCGCACCCGTGCATTATCCAAACCTTCACGATTCTTCAGCAGGTTAAATGGTCTTTCTATATTTTTACGGATATCTATGGCTTGTTTTGCCAAGTTACTGTCAACAGGCATCCGCTGGAAGTGCCCATTATCGTATGGAATAATACGAAACTGTTGACATTGGCAACTACGACTACACATGCCAGGAGAAGCATTACACTTATATTCGTGCCCATCTTCGGTTAGCCCCAAACGAATCATTGGAATCTCGCAAAAATCATCGCAAGTTACGGCCAATGTTTCTGGCTCTACATCGTCTGGAAGAACTGTTGATTTAGGCACTGGAGTGATCAAGTGTACTCCTGTGTCTGCCAGGATTGATCCATCTTTATCGTTATAAGCTTCATCGGCTGTTATAAGTTTCATCTCAATGCCCATTGCCTGGGCAAGTTCAATAAGGGGTCTGAGGAACAGGCTATCATGATGATTAGCTGGGCCAAGTAGTGAAATCAGAGGAAAACTATGGCCTGTTGTGGGGTTTACTGCTGTCAAAGTATGAAGACGATATCCTATGACAAACTTCGACTTATCCCTTTTGTTTCGTCTTGCCCCACAATCACAATCAATATCATTGTAAATACGTACTTTTTTGTCTCCAACTTCCACAACATAAAGCGGCATCTTGCTATCGCAAGCAATTTCAGTTGAATCGACACCATGGATGACGCTGTCTTCCAGTAAACCGGAACGATGAAAAAAGTGGAGAATATAAATCAGTACATTGACTTGCTGGGTAAAAGACAGCGAGTTGCGAAAATGACATAGGTTCGTATGATCTATCATCGTTTTGGTATTCAGAGGTAATCCAAGAAATCGACGATTTTCTTTCCTTTCCTGGCCCATGTATTCTTCTTTACAATATTTTCGATAAGAAATTTCAGGATATTTAAGCGCCTTCATTAGTTCTGCACGGAACAACTGACAAGGAAAAATGTCTCTCATTTGCGGACTGTATCCCTCATACGATAATAAACTATTGAGAATGCGATCATCAAGAAGCTTATCGACAAACTGCAACTCCTTGTTGTGAATCTCTGGCCAGGGTTTGCGATACTTGGCAAAATCTATCACTCCACTTTTTTGATGAAAATTATCAACAAAATCAGCCATATCTTGTAAAGGAATTATTTTTCTATCTACTTGTTGATCTTCGATCCCGATCAATTTTTCAATAGGCACATCAAGCTCCTGATTATAAATGACATATTCTGCTATGACTGCATCAGTAACTTCTCGGGCAAATTGTTTTTTCTGCTTCTTTGCTAGACGCCTCCAGTTCGGGTGCTTCTTTTTTAGTTGCTCTCTGACAATTCTTTTGATATTTTTTTCATGCATGCAAATCCTCTATTTGGGTAACGTTATGTTTTTGTGGACATATTCGCCATTATAGAGGTTTTTGCATGTTTAAGCTACTGTTTTTATTGCGTTAATTGATATTATTCTCAACACCCTTTACAAGGGTACTTCTCGTGCAGTCGTTCATTTTTAGCACTGCTTATTAGATATGTTACAAGAACAAAGCTGTAAAAAACCGACATAATTAACATTTAATCGATGGG
>DAOURZ010000146.1 GCA_030627475.1 Deltaproteobacteria bacterium
CGGAAGTTATTTCGTCCACGTTCCTAACCATGCGTCACCTGATTTCTTTAAGTATTTTTTTTATTTTAAGCTTTCTATCCGGGTCATTTGTATTTAAGGCTTTTTTAAGATGAAATTCGGCATTCTTAAAATTCCTCTCGTTTTTATAATATAACCCGAGATAATAATGGGCATTTCCCAGCTTTTCATGCCTGCCATAGGTATCGCCCAGAAAATAGAGCGCCCGGTTATAATCCGGAGCTTTTTCTATGATTTTTTTAAATGTATTTTCAGCATTTTCATACTTTCCAAGCCCTGCCTGAGTACGGCCGAGCAAAAAAAGGCTTTCTATATCATCCTGAGCTATACTTAAAGAGGCTTTAAGGGTTTTTAATGCTTCTTCATAACGACCATCAAGAAAATATATCCTTCCAAGATCTCTTAATATATGAGAGTCAAAAGCTCTTTTTTCCAGGGCCTTTTTAAGATTAATTTCTGCTTCTTTAAAATTTCCGGTTTTTGCCAGTACAAGTCCATATCCATAAAGTGCCATTGGATCTGACGGGTATTTGGCAATCCTGGTTTCGGACTTTTTTAATACAATACTCTCCTCTCCGTGCATACTTACAAACCGTGTATGAGTTATTTGAAAATCATAAGGGTCAACATTAAACACCTGTCCTGATGATTTCTCAATGGTTTCAAGCCAGGAGCCAATATATACAATACGATCTTCCGAAGCAGGATGAGTAGTCAGATAGGTAGGAATCTGATCCGAACCAAACCATTGTTTACTCCGAATTTTTTTCAGCATGGTCAACAATCCTGATCCGCTGTATCCTGCCTTGTTAAGATATTTTAATCCCAACTGATCAGCCTGCATTTCATCCTCGCGGCTGTATGCAAGAGCAATTGATTGCCCGGCTGCAACCGATCCCAGGGTTAATGCGCTGGATACTGCTCCTGTTCCTTCTAATCCAAGGAATATTCCTGCGGCCATACCTGCGAGTGTTATGAGCCCGATTTTTGATTGTCTTTTAATGCGTTGTGAAATATGACGGCATAGGACATGAGCTATTTCGTGAGATAATATTCCTGCAAGTTCTTCCTCGTTTTCCATTGCTTCAAAAAGTCCGCTGTTTATAAAAATATTACCTGCAGGACTCGCAAAAGCATTATAACTATCTTCTTTTATAATATAAAAGTTGTAATTAAAAGGCTGAGGAGGAAGGGCAGAAATAATCTTATCGCCTATATTATTAACATAATTAACAACAAAAGGATCTTTAATGAGTTCAAAGTGTTCTAAAACAACTTTCATGAACTCACGCCCCATTTCTTCTTCCTTTTTAACTGAAATACATAAAGCTGCTCCTGGAAAACACACATTGACGAATAAAATCAAAGCTAAAAATATAATTAATATTTTTTTATAAAATTTCATATTAGGTTAAGTTGTTTTCTAAAAAAATTAAAAGAACTGTAAACTGATATGAACCGTAAACTATTATCCATAAATTCTTTTATGACACATTATATATCCTTTTCAAATAACAAGTTTTATGTTAAGAATTTTTTATGACACGAATTATATGCATAACAAACCAGAAAGGCGGTGTAGGGAAAACTACTACAGCTATTAATCTGTCTGCTGCACTCGCGGTTTCAGAGAAAAAAACCCTTCTCGTTGATTGTGATCCGCAGGCAAATGCTACCACAGGAATGGGTATTGATAAAAACAGTATTTCAAAGACATTATACCATGGTATAATCGGAGAAATTGATATCAATAACCTTATTATGGACAGTGAGATAGATAGTCTGAAAATAATTCCGTCAAGAATTGAACTCATAGGTTTTGAAGTGGAAATGATGTCAAATCCTGAACGTGAAACTGCATTAAAGAAACTGCTTGGCCAGCTTACTGATTCATTTGATTACATAATAATAGACTGCCCGCCCTCTTTAAGCCTTCTGACGTTAAATGCTCTAACAGCAGCCGATTCAATACTGATTCCGCTTCAGTGTGAATTTTATGCTCTGGAAGGACTTGGTCAGCTTATGCAAACAGTAAAGCTTATAAAGCGAGGTCTGAATCCGAATCTTAAAATTGCCGGCATTCTTTTAACCATGTTTGATAAAAGAACTAATTTGTCGCATCAGGTAGTCGAAGATGCAAAAAAATATTTCAGGAATCTTGTTTTAAAAACCATTATTCCCAGAAATGTACGACTCGGAGAAGCTCCAAGTTTTGGGAAACCTATATTGTTGTACGATGCCGTTTCTCCGGGAGCAAAAAGTTACTTTAATCTGGCAAAAGAGATAATAAAAATTAAATAATACGTAAAAGTTACCAAATATGCCTAAAGCAAAACAAAAAAACGAATCTGATTCAAATTTAAAAAAACGGAAAAAAATGGCACTTGGAAGAGGTCTTGATTCTCTTATTCCTGATTTTAGAGCTTTTGAAAATGATCAGGCTAATTATTTCCAATGCGATATCAATCTGATCCACCCAAACAGGTATCAGCCTCGTATAAATTTTTCTCAAAAAGTTCTTGAAGAGCTTTGTGCCTCAATTAAAGAGCAAGGAATCATACAACCTGTTTTGCTTAGAAAGGACGGAAACGGTTATGAGCTGGTAGCCGGTGAAAGACGGTTTCGCGCAGCTAAAATGGCAGGGCTCACCCATGTGCCCGCTGTTATGAAAAATATTACTGACTCAGATCTTCTGGAAATGTCCATTGTTGAAAACATACAACGGGAAAACCTCAATTCTCTCGAAGAAGCAGAGGCATTCCAACAACTTATTACGGAATTTAATCTCACACAGGAGCAGGTGGCAAAGCGGATGGGAAAGAGTAGATCTGCTGTTGCCAATTTACTTCGTCTAAGACAACTACCCGAACAAATAAAAGCAAGTGTTCTGGATAATACCCTTAGCATGGGACATGCAAGGGCCCTGTTAGGCGCTGATACATCAGCACAGCAAATTGCAGCCTGGCGGACAGTTATTTTAAAAAAACTTTCGGTCAGAGAAACGGAACGTCTTATTAACCGTTTAAAATCAGAAAAGAAAAAGTCCGGAGAATCTCAACCTGATTCGGAACAGATATACCTTGCAAGTCTGGCTGATGATCTTTCAAGCCACCTTGGTGCCAAAACCCAGATCAAAAAACAGGGGGAAAAAGGGAAAATTTCAATTGAATTTTATAACAACAACGATCTTGGCCGCCTTATAGACCTTTTAAAACAGCTATAGTTTTTTGGTCAGCACTCATCGGTGAATTCTGAACCCTGAACCGGATAAGTACTATGTCTCTTCATATAATTATTGATGGTTACAATCTAATACGCCAGTCAGCCACCTTAAGCGATCTTGACAGGCAGGACATTCAGCTTGGGAGAGAAGCTCTGATTAATATGCTTGCGGCATATAAAAAAATAAAGCATCATAAAATTACAGTTGTTTTTGACGGAACCAATGCACCTTTTATTTCCCTGCATAGAGATAAAATAAAAGGAATTGAGATAAATTTTTCCCGCATAGGTGAGTCAGCAGATACTGTTATTAAAAGGATGGCCTTAACGGAAAGGGAGAAAGCTCTAATTGTCAGCTCAGACATGGAAATAGTTAATGCAGTAACTTCTCAAGGTGCTTCCACTATTAGTTCACCAATGTTTGAGGAAAAAATAGCCATGGCAAAATATATGTCTGTAAAAGATATTGATAGTGAAAATGAAGGTGGTTGGATTCCCACAACAAAAAAAAAGGGTCCCAGTAAACGGCTTTCAAAAAAAAACGAAAAAACAGGCTGAAAATTAAAAAATTATAAAGAAAAAATACATATAATGAAACGAATATGCGTAATTGATGGACAAGGTGGCGGGATAGGAAGCACGATTATAAAGAAGCTCAAAGAATATTTTGGTGAAAAAATTGAAATTATAGCTTTAGGCACAAATGCTATAGCAACATCCCAGATGCTTAAAGCAAAAGCAAATCGTGGTGCATCCGGAGAAAATGCCATTGTTTACACCATAAAAAACGTTGATTTTATCATCGGGCCTGTCGGTATAATTTTAGCAAATGCCATGATGGGTGAAATAACACCAAAGATCGCAGAGGCTATAGCAAACAGCCCCGCAAAAAAACTTCTTATACCGCTGACTCAGGAAAATGTTGAAATAGTAGGGTTGTCCTCAATTCCACTTCCGCATTTTATTGAATCGTTGATACAGAAAAATTTAAAGGATTTTGGATAGTCCCGGCAAAACAATGCGGGTTAAAAATACAACGTGCCGGTATTGCCATAAGTTCTTACAAGGATTATCGGATTTTGCAGATAAAAAATAAATAAGGAAGGAACACTATGTGTGAAGCAAATGCTTATCTTATTGAAGGAAACGATAAAAAACTGGTCATGGAGGCGGTTGATACAATCGAACCCGAAAGTGATGGCCTTCTATTAAACAACATATTTGGAGAGCAAAAACTCTTAAAAGCGCACATTCATTCACTTTCTCTTGTTGATCATAAGATTTATCTAAAGCTGAAATGAATTTTTAGCAATGAGCTGTTAGCTATTAGCATTTCAGTTGGTTAGGAAGGTGGACGAAATAACTTCAGCAACGATGCATCACAGCATCAGGTTATATTTACCCGATCTGAAATCACAAAAATCTTGAAATAGCTCGCTATTCCTTCAACTTTTGTGCCTATTTTAAATCGGGCAGATCGAACAAACCTGACCCAAATCTATGCGC
>DAOURZ010000030.1 GCA_030627475.1 Deltaproteobacteria bacterium
CGAATAAAAGTACAGGTAGAACCAACACGAAAGATCGCATCAAAGCTTGGGGTAGAAGAGTTTTTGCGTGTAAAGCTTGGCGTTGTTGGAAACAGGATTGTGGCAACTCCTTTACCAAGAGGTGCGGGCTGTATAACTACCGTAACGAGGGCAGATGGTATCATACGCATTCCAAATCATATGGAAGGATTAAATACTTATGAAAAGATTGATGCGGAACTTCTGCGTCCTTTGTCTTTTATAAAAAATACAATTGTTGCTGTTGGAAGTCATGACAACTCACTTGATATTCTGGCTGATCAGATAAGATCAAAACACAGCAGCATTACATTTTCTTCAAGTAACGTCGGCAGCATGGGAGGATTGATGGCAATAAAAAAGGGAGTATGCCACCTCGCCGGTTCACATCTTTTAAACATCGAAAACGGCTCTTATAACATATCATACATAAAAAAATATTTGCCTGATGTCAGCATAAGACTTGTTAATTTTGTATTCAGGGATCAGGGCTTAATTGTCCTTCCCAACAATCCCAAAAAAATAAAAGGAATAGAAGATCTTGGCCGAGACGATATTGTATTCATAAACAGACAATCCGGATCAGGGACAAGAATCCTTCTTGATTACAGATTGCAACAGCTCGGCATTGAACCCGGAACAATAAGAGGATATGCAAATGAGGAGTACACTCATATGTCTGTAGCAGTGGCAGTGCTCAGCGGTGCAGCAGATGTTGGTTTGGGAATTTATGCAGCGGCAAAGGCGCTTGGTTTGAATTTTATACCTGTTGTAATGGAACAGTATGATCTTGTAATTCCAAAAGAACATTTCGAGTCAAAAAATATCCAAATTCTGCTTGAAACCATAAATACCGCAAAATTTAAAAAACGGGTTGAAGCTTTAGGCGGATATCATACTGAACGAACAGGTGAAATTATTGCGATTTTGGATAGTCCATACAAAGAAATAAAGGTTTGAGAGATCGGAAGATATCAAATGGAACATATTAAATAGTTCAGGTCAAATCCAGGTATCTGGTGATCGCAAAAGACATTGGGAACGTGGACGAAGTAATAAAGGTAAGCGTCTGTGAATAACCCGGAAATACATACTGACAGAACAAACAATACTCTTATAAAAGAAGCCAAACAAATTGAGCGAATAGCTCTTTATGCATTACTCCTTAACTTTGTACTTACAGGAATCAAAGGTGTACTCGCATACTTTTCAGGCAGCCTGGCTATTGCCGCAAATGCAATTGACTCCGCAAGTGATTCTGTTGCTTCTCTCACTATACTCGGCGGCCTGAAATTATCTGCCCGAAAAAGTCCCAGGTTTCCGTATGGATTGTACAAGATTGAAAATGTAATCTCGGTAATTTTGGCGATGTTCATATTTTTTGCAGGATACGAAATCGTCCGGAATATCCTCTCACCAGGTATGGAATCGCCAACTATTACGTTGGGACATATCGGCTGGTTATCATTTGGAACATTGATCACGTTTTTGTTTGGACAGTATGCGCTTGCTGCGGGCAAGCGCACAAAGTCACCTACCTTGATTGCCGAGGGGCGCCATCGGCAGGTTGATGTGCTTTCTTCACTCGTGGTTTTGCTGGCAGTGGGACTTCATTATTTTGGATTGGATATAGATTTTTTTGGAATAACCATAGATCACATTGCAGCCGGACTGGTACTTATTTTTATCGGATATACCGGATGGGAGATACTTTCCGACGGGATGCGCGTGCTCCTTGATGCCTCTCTTGACCTTGAAACACTCGGCCAGATACGAAAGATCATCGAATCACAGCCAATGGTAACAGAGGTCCGGCGCTTGACGGGCCGAAATGCAGGCCGTTACCGCTTTCTGGAAACAGAGGTGGTTTTGCGTACCGGCAATCTGAAAAAAGCCCATGCAATCAGCCAACATATCGAAGCGGACATTAGAAAACAGATGCCTCTGGTAGAGCGGGTAGTGATTCACTACGAGCCACAAATGAACGAGCACTTGCGCATCGCAGTACCGCTTGCATACGATATGAAGCAGATCAGTGCTCATTTTGGCGAAGCGCCATACTTTGCGTTGGTGCTCTTGCGTTTTGCCGACGGGAACATTGAACGTCAGGAAGTAGTAACCAATCCGCACACCAGGGTTTCTAAAGCCAAAGGAATTCGCGTGGCCGAGTGGCTAATTGAGCATAAAATAGACGTGGTAGTGGTAAAAGAGGATTTACATAAAAAAGGGCCGGCATACGTTTTTGCTGATGCAGGGGTAGAGTTGCAAGTATGTTCGGTAGGCCAATTGAGTGAAGCAATTGACTTCTTTAGAGAAACCAAACTTTTCAAAAACTTTTTCTGAAACGAGGATATTGCGGAAGTTAATTAGTCCCTGTTCCTTATGTTGTTGAGGTATCTACAATAATTCCAGCACCTTTTAGAAATAATTCAATATCCCGCCAGAATATTTTCCAGTTTGGAGGGCAATCGTTGTGTCCGCAATCATAGGTTATCATTTTGCCGTTTTTTGCTGCCTTGTAAAGAGCAATTCCATGAGCATATGGAATTGTTTTATCATATTTCCCGTGAATTATCAGTACAGGTTTTGAATATGATTTGATCACTGATAAATTGTCAAATGGATCCTTTACAAGAAAGCCCGGGATAAAGAACTTTGAGGCCATTGACCGGATACTTGTAAATGTCGATTTAAGGATTAAAATCGCTGAAGACCGCTTTGCAGCAAGTGCGCAGGCTGCACCTCCGCCGATTGAACGTCCGAATATTATAATTTTCTCAGAGTCAACATCATTTCGTGCTGCCAATAAATCATATGCTGAAATCATAGCTTCAGTAATACTTTTTTGAGAAGGGTTTCCCTCGGATCTGCCGTAACCGGGATATTCAACAAGCATTACTCCAATTCCAAAAGCAGCAAAATTTTTAAATTCTTCCGTCCAGAAGTCAATTAATTCAGAATTACCATGAGCAAAAATCACAGCCGGACAACCAGCTTTATAATGCACAGATGCCGGCGGCAGAAACCATGATTCGATTTTGCCGGAACTTGTGTTCAGCCATATTTTTTCCAGACCGCAAATTTTATCTTTTGCATCTGAAAATTCAGAAATTCGATAGCGGGGGAATATAATTCGCCGTTGCACCAGGAAAAGAAAGCAAGAATAAATAATGTATAAAAAGAAAGCTGCAAAAACTAATTTGATAAGTATATTCACTCCTGCGCCTTTCGATATTTAAATTTTTCGATATTATAAAACTTCCCATGGCGGAATTGATTTGGATAAAGATCTATAAACAGCATCTGTCTTTAGCTGCATGTTCTTTCTATCTGCCTCTTCTTTTTCACAAAATATTTTAAGAGAAATATGAAACTTCCGCTTTTTTTTATTAAATATCACAATTTCACAATAATTACCTCTGTCATAAATGAATTTGTAGGGGTAATCATTTCTTTCCGAAAGCAATGTTGCCCGATAAACCTCGTCAAATGTTAATGAAATATGCTTAAAACATATATCATTATCTTCCGGAGCTATATTTACACCAAGTTCATGTGCAAATTGCTCAAGTTCCTCTCTTGTGCAGTTAATAGTCCTGTAATACCTTTTATTTGATATATCCTCGCATTCACATCGGATATACTCCTTAAGAAAACGGCCTGTTTCCTTCTTTATACCGGAATCACTTCTGTTTTTTTTCTTCTGATAGTTCTTTAATCTGTTATAATTTATAATTGCTCTTTTTAATCCACGAAAAATTGATGATCTTCTGTTTGCGAACTTGAGATCTCGCAATATAATGGTTTTGAAACGATTTATTGCTGCATCCTCCATATGTTTAATATCTGATAAAGTAAGTATTAGCTTTGGGCCTTCTTCTTTTTCCGTAAGATAATAAAAAGCTTCATAAAAAGCTACTTCCGGCATTTCTCCTGAATTCTCAATCCAGTCAACTTCCTGTTGCAAATAGTTTTCCCTGGAATTCACTTTTTATCACGCTCCCTGCTGATCGAAAACATAGCCTATTGAACGAAGGCTTTTAAAATGTGCCGGATTTTTGGGATTATCCTCAAAATATTTTCTAAATCTCACAATAAAATTATCTACAGTTCTGGTTGACATACCTCTTGTGTACCCCCATCCGATTTCCAAAAGTTTGCTTCTCGAAAGCGGCATACCGCAATTTGTAATAAAAAGTTTCAAAAGTTTTACTTCCTGCTCTGTCAGATTTATTTTTCCGCATTTACAGTCTGCAACAGAAGTTTCAAAATTGATCCGGTTGCCTCCAAAAGTATAGATTTTCGGTAATGAAGAAAGCCCGAGCCTGTTTATATTATTTCCCACATGGTTCCAGGATCCTCTGGTTAAAAGTCTCTCAACTCTCAGCAAAAATTCTTCAAGATTAAAAGGCTTTGAAAGATAATCATCCACTCCATAAGAAAAACCTTTTATCCTGTCATCGGGTTCTCCCTTGGCGGATAAAATAAGTACAGGAATCCGTTCATCTTCAAGACGAATATTTTGAAGCACAGACAATCCGTCAATTCCGGGCAGCATTATATCAAGTACTATCAGATCAGGTATCCGTTCTTTCCATTTTTTAAGGCCTGAAACACCGTCTGAAGCAATAACTACATCATATCCCTGGAGTGAAAGATTCAATTTTAAACCTTCCGCTATATGTTCTTCATCTTCGATTACAAGAATACGCTTTTTATCGGTGTTATTCATGAAAACACCCTGTTAAAATTTATATGGTAGCATTAAAGTAAAAACCGATCCTTTTCCTATTCCTTTACTTTCCGCAATGACTTTTCCTTTATGGATTCGTGCAATATTCTGAACAAGATGCAGGCCAAGACCGCTGCCCTTTGCTGACATATTATCAGACTGACCGGCCTGATAAAATTTCCTAAATATTTTGTTAGTTTCATTCTTGTCAAATCCAATCCCGTTGTCCTCAAAATGTATATGCAGTTCACGCTGTTGTGGTTCAAAAGTAATATCTATTACAGGTCTTTCCGACTTGTTATATTTAACAGCGTTAGTCAAAAAATTCATAAGAAGCATCTCAAATAAAGACAAATCTATCCGATAAGGGAAAGAAAGGCCGGATGGATTATGAATATTTATCTCGCAATTCTGAAAAAGATGGTTGTTATTATTAAGAAATTTCTGAACTACTTGATCAAGGTTTACTATAGAAAAATTTCCTTTATAATTTTTGCTTTGAATTCTGGCAAGGTTCAAAATCCGGTTTATGTTGTCAGAAAGCTGGTTTACATCCTGAATCATATAGCGGATGTATTTAAGCCGATCTTCTCTCGAAAGCTCATATTTTAAAAAAGTTTGCAGATATAACTTCAATGAAGTAACCGGAGTTTTCAGCTCATGGGTAAAATTGTTGATAAAATTATGCTGTAATCTGTATAATTGCGCTGTTTTCTGGGTATATACAAATATCATAAATATGCCCATCAAAATTATACCGACAAGAATCGAAAGAACCATAATAACTACCCATGTCTGAGATTCTAAAACCTGATCGGGATCAAGGTTAAACCTTGACATAACAGCGTTAAGGCCTGTGCTGACCTCCATATACCAGTGAATATACAGAACTAGAGACATTATCAAGGCTACTATTGATAAAACAAAGACAAGAAGCGGATGAAAAAATAATTTTGATTTATTCATAATTTGTAAAACTTTTGTAAAACATAAAACAATGCTGTAATTTTTCACTATTTTCTAGTATAAAGTTCTTTTTAATAAAATTTATAAAGGTCAATAAATGAAAAATTATTATCATGAATTTCATATTCCGGTTATGGGTACCGGACATTCTGTTGATACACCCATACGTGTAGCCTGCTTAGGTATTACATCCGTTATATCTCTCGTTGATGATTTGTTACTGGAAAAAATACGAAAATATTATTCTGAAAAATTCAGCCTGCCATATTGCAGGATACCGGCAAACGAAAATAACGGCAGAGCAAAAAGGATAACAGCCTATCTTGATACAGTACAGAAAATTGTATATATTAAAATGGACAGGATAAAGAAAGAACCTTTTTTCAAAAATAATGAAAAAAATAAATACTTTGATCTACTGCCTGAAGAATTCCCTTTAAAAAAGGCATATAAAAAACTTTTAAACATGAAGGATGGATCAAAAAGTTCTACTCTGGAAAAAGAGCTGACAAGTAAAATAAGGCCAGGCTCTATTGACGTAAATATAATGGTAAAAGTTGACCGTACTCATTACGACAGTGATGGCGAACTTTTAAGTGATGAATTAAGCGATGCAAAAACAGGACTCAGGGGCTATGCCGAAAGCAGCCTTCAATCTGGCATTGTATTTTCAGCCGGAATAAATCAACGCTTGTTCAATTATATGACCCGTTTCAAAGACTTTTACAGGGATACAACAGGACAAATCAAAAAGAAAATAATTTTAAAAGTGAGTGATTTCCGCTCTGCGCTTATACAAGGTAAATTTCTGGCCAAAAGAGGTCTGGAAGTTCATGAATTTCGCATTGAGTCAGGGCTCAATTGCGGTGGTCATGCTTTTGCTTCAAATGGAATTTTGTTGCCGACAGTGCTTAAGGAATTTAAAGAAAAACGTGAAAAACTGGCATCTGAATTTCTACCGCTTATAAAGAAGTATTATAAAAAAATGGGCTGGCAATATGCTGAATCCGCCCAAAACGATAGCTCTCTTGTTACAGTACAGGGCGGTATCGGCAACAATGGAGAAGTACGCAGACTAAAAGAAGATTTTGGCATGGATCTAACGGGTTGGGGTACTCCTTTCTTGCTGGTTCCGGAAACCACCTGTATTGACAAGACTACTCTTGAGCTATTAAGAAAGGCTGAGGGGAAAGATCTCTATTTGAGCGATGTATCTCCGATTGGAGTTCCTTTCAATAATTTGCGCAATACAGGGTCGGAAATATGGACAAATAAAAAAGCTGCGAAAGATAATCCGGGTTCAGCCTGCCCGAAGAAATTTCTTATATCCAATACTGAATTTACAAAACAGCCTATTTGTCTGGCATCCAAACAATACCAGGAAATGAAGCTGGAAAAAATAAAAAGGCAAATGCTTCCGGAACCGGAAAAAGAAAAGTATAAAAAAAATATTGTACAAAAAACCTGTCTCTGTGATCATCTCGGCAACGGTGCCCTTATTAATCTGGGGATATCAAAAGAAGAAAATTCTCCCCAGTCAATATGCCCCGGGCCCAATATAGCATGGTTTAACAAAATTTATACTTTAAAAGAAATGGTTGATCATATCTATGGAATTGGTCATTCTCTTGTTTCATCTGAACGACCGCATATGTTTGCCAGGGAAATAGAAATGTATGTTGACTATTTTGAAAAGCAAGTAAAGATTGGTGATTGTTCGCTTAGAGAAGTCAAAACCTTAAAGGAATTTAAGAGAAATTTAGAAAAAGGTATGGACCTGTGTCTAAGCATTGCCCAAAAACAGCCATTTAAAGGAGAAAACCTGGCTTCTATTCCTCCCTGTGTGGAAAAACAAAAAAAACGTCTCAATTCCATTTACTCTGATTTTGAAAAAACCATTAAGGGACTTGAAAATAAATAAAACCTCCCTATGAACCCAAATATGTTCTTATACTGTCAGCAATGGTTTCCCATGTCCATTTGCGCTTTTCATCATTCGTTTCCAGAAGAGTTACGCGAAAACCTTTTTTTGTACAGCAAAAACCCGTTAAAGGCACAACACATATTCCTTTAGAGCCGAGCAGATAATAAACAAAACGCTTATCCACCTCAATATTTTTTACTTTTTCTTCTACAAACTCTTTTGCTTTTTGATTTTCTATAGGCAATTTCTGATGTTCGTTTAAGATGTTATCATTAAACAATATAGACATATAGAATGCGCCTTTAGGTTTTACTACATGTATGCCATCAACTTTAGAAAATATTTCCCAGGCCTCCTGAGCCCGGAATTCAAATGTCGTTTTTCGTTTATCAAGATGTTGTGCATATCTTGGGTCACCCATAATCAAAGGTATTGAATATTGCGGCAGGCTGGTTGAACATACTTCAAGCATTTTTGCATTTAGCAGGCTGTTAATATACCTCTGAAAATCATAATTTGTACTTTGATTAAAAACTTCTATCCACCCACATCTGCTTCCGGGCCATGGGTATTCTTTGGATATTCCGTGCAATGCCATTCCGGGAACATCTCCTATTACCTCGCTCAAGCGCACCATTTCACATCCATTATAAACAATGTTTGCATATATTTCATCAGATACAATAAACACCTGATATCTTTTTGCTATATCCACGATTTTTTCAAGAACAGAGCGAGGATAAACCGCACCTGTCGGATTATCCGGATTGATATAAAGAATGCCTGCGATTGAATCGTTATATTTAATCTTGTTTTCAAGATCTTCGAGATCCGGCATCCAGTCGTTTTCAGGATCCAGATTGTAAGTCAGGTGTTCATACCCGGAATGAGCCGCCTCAGCCGAGGAATGAGTAGAATACGCCGGTGAAGGACCAATTACTCTTGCTTCTCTTTTGAGAAAACCGAATATTTTGGCGACAGCATCTCCAAGTCCATTAAAAAAAATAATATCATTTGCTGTTACCTGATAACTACCGCGCTTATTCACGCGCTCTGCAAGGAATTCACGAGTCTTTAAAACTCCCTGAGTGGCTACATAACCATAAGTTGTATCTTCCGATACCAACTTTATTATGATATCCTTTATCCATTGGGGTATTTTTTCTCCTTTCGCAATAGGATCTCCAATGTTTTCCCAGGTAATATCAACCCCCATATTCATAAGTTCCTGGGCAACAGCAACTATTGCCCTTATCTCATAGGTTAATTTTCCCCAGCCAACATGTTCAATATTTCTTCTCATAGCTTTTATTCCTCTCCTCCCTTCTTTCCCCACAAAGGGTCATTGCCAAAACGTTCAAGCCACCATTCTTCATCTGAAAGATAATTTTTAACTTCTTCTTTACTAAAAGAATATTTGTAGTGATTGCAATAATCAAGGATAATTCTATATGCGTTAATAATTTTGTCACTCATTTCAACACATTCCTTGTTTGGTGCATTGCACTTATCCGGATGCCATTTTTTGATGAGAGTTCTATAGCCGGCTTTAATTTCATCCATTGTTGCCCGCTCCGACAATTCCAGCAGTTTCCTTGCCTCATAAATTTTTTGATGCTTTTTCATTTACTTAAGCCACGATTGTATAAAATTAATATGCCTATAAAAAGAAAGATCGGAACACCTGCTAATGCTATGTACTGCACATTTTTCTTGAATAAACTTGTCATTAACTGAGCTATGCAAAAACCAACAATAATTACCGGTAATGCACTCCACCACTGAGACAGGTATGCGGAAGCAAGTCCTGAACCTGGCAACGAAATAAAACCGGCAATTTTTATTAAGGAAGTATTTTCTTCATACCACCTGCTGACAGGCCAGTTTTTAAGTCTGGCATATTGATCATAGGAAAGTACAATCCATGAAAAACTCGCAAGCAACGTAAAAACGACTATTGTGATATGAAATTTCATATTATTACTTCCATGAGGCGAAGCGAATCCACCGAAAATTGTAAATTTAATCAGCCACATGGCCAAAATGGCGGAAAGTTTCC
>DAOURZ010000375.1 GCA_030627475.1 Deltaproteobacteria bacterium
AAAAGTCGCAGGAATAGCGAGCTATTTCAAGATTTTTGTGATTTTAGATCGGGCAAAGATGGCCTTATGCTGTGATGCATAGTTGCGGAAGTTATTTCGTCCACGTTCCTAAGGAGTAAAATCCCCGAATACTGATCCTTGGATATGAACTGGCGTAAGATCATCATGAGACCTTGGTATGACCGGCGCAATTCATCTATACGCCTCTTGTTCTGCTCGTATAGTGTGCCCATGGCATAAGCGGGAATCAACAAGATACATGCCCATATAGTAAATTCATACCAACGACCGTCTACAAAACGGAACGTTATCTCTTTGCCGCCAAATAAACCAGAAATTTGAAAACTCATTATGAGATTAACTTGGGGAGGTGGGCACGCTCCTTGTATCCGGTTTTTATAAAATTTTTCAAGCTTGATGGTTCATACCGATCTCTGCTATTCGCTTTCCACTTTAACGTTCCTTACTTGCTTTGATACTAAAACGTATATATATTATCAATATATAATTCGTCCACGTTCCTTATTCGGATTAACAGATGAAAGGCAGGAAGTGAGCATATACCATAAAAAATACGATATCATTGTTATAGGTGCAGGCCATGCAGGATGTGAAGCTGCGCTATCGTCAGCTCGAATGGGTTGCAGTGTTCTTCTGTTTGCCATAGACCTGGATAAAGTGGCGTCAATGCCCTGCAGCCCATCAATAGGCGGTATAGCCAAAGGACAGATGGTGAAAGAGATTGATGCCCTGGGCGGTGAGATGGCAAAAATTACAGATAAAACAGCAATACAATACAGAACGCTGAATACCAAAAAAGGCCCGGCAGTCCATTCATCCAGAACTCAAAATGACAAAATTCGTTATCATATGGCAATGAAGGCTGTAATAGAAAAACAGCCTAATCTGGATATCAAGCAAGCAATGATCGAACGTCTTGTTGTAGAAAACAACAGCATAGCTGGAGTTGAAGATTGTACAGGATTCGGCTATCAGGCCAAAGCGGTGGTTCTTGCTACAGGAACATTTTTAAGCGGTCTTGTTCATATAGGATTTAATTCAATTAAGTCCGGAAGGGCAGGTGAGTTTGCTTCTTATGGATTGCCTGAGCACCTTAAACAACTGGGTTTTCAGCTTGGCAGGCTAAAAACCGGCACACCTCCAAGGCTAAAAAAATCAAGTATTGATTTTTCAAAGTTCAACAAACAAGATTCTGACTATGATCCTACGCCGATATCTTTTTTTACAAAAAAAATTACTCTGCCGCAGATGCCAAGCTATCTCGGATATACCAATAAAAAAAGCCATGCGATAATAAAAGACAGCCTTAAATTTTCCCCCCTGTATAGTGGAATTATAAAAGGTATTTCCGCCAGATACTGCCCCTCATTCGAAGATAAAATCGTAAGGTTTCCGGATAAAGAAAGGCATCAGGTTATTCTGGAACCGGAAGGACTTGATACTGACGAAATTTATGCCAGCGGTCTTGGAAACAGCCTTCCAATGGAAATTCAGATTCAGTTTGTCAGATCGGTTGAAGGGCTGGAAGAGGCTGAAATCATGCGACCTGCATATGCTATTGAATATGACTACATAAATCCTGTTCAGATTAAACCTGTCCTTGAAACAAAATTAATTTCAGGGCTGTTTACTGCAGGCCAGATAAATGGGACGTCAGGTTATGAAGAAGCTGCTGCTCAGGGACTATGGGCAGGGATTAACGCTGCATGCAAAGTTCAGAAAAGACCTGCTTTTATTCTGGACAGGTCACAGGCATACATGGCCGTCATGATAGATGACCTTGTTACCAGAGGAACGCTGGAACCATACCGAATGTTTACATCAAGAGCGGAATATAGGCTTATGCTTCGTGAGGACAATGCAGATCTGAGATTGATGGAAACAGGACATTCACTCGGTCTTATTGACAATGATGCATTTAAAGATGTTAAAGAAAGACAAAAAATGATAACAAAAGAAATAAAGAGAATAAAAGGAACAATAATTAAACCGTCTGAAAAAACAAACAACTACTTACTCAGTCGCGGGACAAAACCCATAAACGATGGAATATATCTT
>DAOURZ010000138.1 GCA_030627475.1 Deltaproteobacteria bacterium
GCTGTCAGCAACGAAATAGCAAAGTTAGGGCTTTAATTCTATGTCTTACGAACATATTCCTGTAATGTTAAATGAGGTTATCCATTACCTCAATTGTAAGCCTGGAAAAATCTATGCGGATTGTACACTTGGCGGTTCAGGTCATGCAAGTGCTATCCTGGAAAAGATTGTTCCGGACGGAATTCTGATCGGCATGGATCAGGATATAGATGCAATAAAAAATGCAAAAAAAAAATTAAAACCATATGAGTTAAACACTCGTCTCTTTCATGACAATTTTATAAATTTCCCGAAAATTCTTTCACAATTAAATATTACTGCTGTAGATGGTATTCTGCTTGATCTTGGAATTTCATTTCATCACCTTGAATCAAGTGGACGGGGTTTTAGCTTTAGAAAAGATGAACCGCTGGATATGCGGATGAATATTTTATCAAATACAACGGCTGAAGAGTTAATAAATACGATGGATGAAAAAAGCCTCGCGGAAATTTTTTATAAGTATGGAGAGGAGCGCCGGTCACGTGGGATAGCACGCAAAATAGTTGCAGCAAGAACAAAAGAAAAAATCAGGTCCAGCAAGCAGCTTGCAGCAATCGTATGCAGAGCTATTCCGGACAAGATATCATTCAATAGAAGAATTCACCCCGCCACGCGGGTATTTATGGCTATCAGGATTGCTGTTAACAGAGAGTTGGACATACTCAAATTGTTCATGGAAACCGCCGTCAATCTGTTGAAGCCTGAAGGCCGGCTCTGCGTATTATCATTTCATTCTCTTGAAGACAGAATTGTAAAGAAAAAGTTGAAACTTCTCGAAGGCAAGTGCATATGCCCGCCAGCCCTGCCAATATGTGTTTGCAATAAGACAAGAGTTATACGATTTTTGACCAAAAAAGTTTTGCGGCCGACAAAAGAAGAAATTGCAGACAATCCAATGGCAAGAAGCGCACGACTTAGAGTCGTGGAAAAATTGAAAATTGATAATTGAAAATTGGTGGTACGCCTTCGGCGTGCTAAGTTAAACAATTACAAAAGGTTAAGTCGTTTGGGAAACCGAATATTTACCTTTTATTTTATAACAAAAAGACAGAACGAAGCGATTCCACAAATCATCAATCATCAATCATCAATTTTAATTATGGCTCGTAAAACCAAAAAAAATGTTCGCAGCACAAAGATGGTGATAATCTGGTTTATCATTATGGCTGTCTTTATTGCAGAACTTTTAATTTACACATGGAGCAGAGTGCAATGCATAAACACAGGGTATGAAATTTCGAATGAAAATAATAAAAACCGAAATCTTGTAAAGCTGCAAAACAACTTAAAAGTTGAGCTTGCACGCTTGAAATCTCCGGAACGACTCGCAAAGATCGCAAAAAACCAGCTTGGTTTAAAAACACCAGGTCCGGAGCAGATGATTATAATTCCATGAAATCAGTTGGAAAAAAACACATAAAGTTAAGGATAATTCTGATTGGTATAATTTTCAGCATTTTTCTATCTGTTATAGGAGCAAGGGCTTTTTATCTTCAGGTTTTTTGCAGTTCATGGTTGTCAGAAAAAGCAGCAAACCAGTATGAAAAGTCATTAATATTTCAGGGAAAACGCGGGACAATTTACGATGCAAACCACAGAGAAATGGCCTTGACTATAGATGTTGCGTCAATTGTTGCATATCCCCCAAAGATTGAAGATCCGGCAGCGACATCCAGAGCTCTTGGTAACACGTTGAAAATTGACATCAATTCGCTTAAACGGAAACTCACAGCTAACAGATCATTTGTCTGGATTAAGAGAAAGGTCACACCAAAGCAAGTAAAACAGGTAAAAGCCCTTGATCTCAAAGGTATAGATTTTATATCTGAGCACGAACGTTTTTATCCGAACAAAACCCTTGCGGCGCAGGTGCTTGGATTTTCAGGAATAGACGGGCATGGCCTTGAAGGAATTGAATACTATTATGACTCTTATCTTAAAGGAAGTGCTTGCAGGTTTACGGTTTTAAAAGATGCTTTCAAGCGTGGGTTTGGCACTGAAAAAAATGTGATGTCTGATTGCAGTGGAAACAACCTGATATTAACGATTGATTATAATATCCAGTACCTGACCGAAAGAGCGCTTGAAGAGGCGACCGTTAAATTTAATGCCAAATCAGGAATAGCAATTGTAATGTCTCCAAAAACCGGAGCCATGCTGGCAGTGGCGCACTATCCATTTTTCAATCCAAATGCGTTTGGAGACTTTGATCGGGATTTGTGGAGAAACAGATCAATAACGGATCTGTTTGAACCCGGCTCAACCATGAAAATCTTTAGCGCATGTGCGGCAATAGAATCGGGAGAATGTTCTCCAAACAGCATTTTTTTCTGTGAAAACGGTAAATACAAAATAGATAAAAACGTTGTTCGCGATACTCATTCTTACGGCTGGTTGTCTTTACAGCAGATTATCAAGTTTTCAAGCAATATCGGCATAATAAAGGTAGGCGAAAAAGTAGGATCGGAATATCTTTATAAAACATTACGTAATTTCGGTTTTGGTAAAAAGATGGGGATAGACTGCCCCGGGGAAACATCGGGTGGCTTGTCCCACTATAATAGGTGGTCAAATATTGATGCCGGCACAATATCTTTTGGACAGGGAGTTGCCGTTTCTGCCATGCAGCTTATAACTGCGGCTTCAGCTATTGCAAATGATGGTGTCCTTATGGCTCCCTATATCGTTCAGGCCGTAACGGATCAGAACGGACGTCTTATAAAAAGCTCAGGTTCGCGCATAGTCAGAAGGGTCGTTTCGCAAGAGACAGCCCGAACAGTGAAAAAAATGATGAGTACTGTAATTACTAAGGGCGGAACAGGTGTGAATGCTGCCCTTAAAGATTATTCTGTCTGCGGAAAGACAGGAACCGCCCAGAAAATTGATGAGAAAGGAACTTACTCGGACGAAAAATACATAGCTTCATTCCTTGGGTTTATTCCTGCTGAGGATCCTGAAATAGTTGTTCTTGTAATTATTGACGAACCCCGGGGAAATCATTTCGGCAGCATAGTTGCGGCTCCGGCATTCAAAAGGATAGCGCATGAAACTTTAAGCTATATGAACATACCGTTAACTGCTGATAAACCGTTCAAAAGTTTGGTTGATACGTGGACCGGCTCAGGAGGAAAGAACGGTGTTTTTGAAGGAATAAATGGAAAAATAAGGGCGGTAAGCGAAAACGGAGCAAGAGGTTGAATCTTTCTATTTTGCTTAAATTCGTAACTGAAATAAGGCGTGTAATCATTGCAGGAAAAGGAATGGAGCATAATCATACCGTAAAAACAGGGCAGTATGATAATTTATGCGCCTGTTTACCGGATTGTGAAATAGACTCAATACATTATCGGGCACAAGAGGTTAAGCATAATGGGCTTTTTGTCGCAGTAAAAGGTTTTAAGGCAGATGGGCATGACTTTATTGATGAAGCTCTGACAAGAGGTGCATCGGCAATTGTAAGCCAGAAACCGGTTAACAAAAAATCCGTAATTATAGAGGTTGAAAATACGAGAAAAGCCCTTGCCGCAATTTCTGCAAATTTTTACGGAAATGTTTCAGAAAAGTTGTTTATTATAGGAATAACCGGAACAAACGGTAAAACAACAACAGCTTACATAATTGAAAGTATCCTTGCTGAAGCAGGTTTTAAGGTTGGTGTAATAGGAACTATTAATTACCGTTATTCAGGCAAAACTTTTTCAAACCCGATGACAACGCCGGAATCTCTTGATCTGCAAAAAATATTAGCAAAAATGTATGAAAACGGAATTACCCATGTTGTTCTGGAAGTGTCATCTCATGCAATTGACCTGCACAGAATTGACTTCTGCCGGATAGATATCGGTGTGTTTACCAATCTGACACGGGACCACCTTGATTATCACGAGGATATGGATTCCTACTGGTTTTGCAAAAAAAGACTTTTTACGGAGCATTTAAAAACCGGGCCCAAAAAGGGCAGTACTCTTGCTGTAATAAATTGCGACGACAAGAAAGGAAAAGGACTTTATAACTTACTTTCAGAAGCATCTGACAGTATGTCCGTAATTTCTACCGGCAGCACAGCAGATAACTTGATATGGCCGAATAATATTAAATACAGTCTTACAGGAATTACCGGAAAAATTTCAACGAAACCTGGAATATTAAAAACGGGAATATTTAATTTCAACTCATCTCTTGCAGGGGAGCATAATCTTGAGAATATACTCAGCGCAACAGGTGTGGGAATTGCTCTTGGGCTTTCTCTTGCTATTATAAAAGCAGGTATAGAAAAAGCAGGCCAGATACCTGGCAGGCTTGAATCCATACCAAATAAAGCGGGCAAGTTTGTGTTTGTTGATTATGCTCATACTCCGGATGCTCTGGAACATGTTTTGTCTTCTTTAAAGTCCATTAAAGATAATAACATTGGTAAAGATAATAAAACCGGTAAAGATAATAAAATCAGCAGAATTATTTGTGTGTTTGGCTGTGGTGGAGATAGAGATAAAGGTAAAAGACCGAAGATGGGCGAAATAGCCGGCAGGTTTTGCGATCTGGCTATAATTACATCAGATAATCCGCGAACAGAAGACCCAATGAAAATAATAAGCCGGATAATAGAGGGAATAAAACAAACATTTTTAAAGGAATATGATCCAAAGAAGCTGGCAAACGGGTTTCAGGAAAAAGGCTATGTTATTGAACCTGATCGCAGAAAAGCCATAAAACTAAGCATTATATCAGCCGATCCGGGAGATATTATACTTATAGCCGGAAAGGGGCATGAGACATATCAATTAATCAAGGGCAAAACTTTTCCTTTTGATGACAGAAATGAGGCGAAAGCGGCTCTTCAATGAAAAACGAACTAAAAATACCCTGGACAA
>DAOURZ010000016.1 GCA_030627475.1 Deltaproteobacteria bacterium
AGATTGCTACCCATTATGGATGCCATGCTTTACGCCCAGGCAATATTATGCAATTCGACAATCCTGTTTCACCTGTTATTTTCGACAGACTTGTAGAGCTGACCGGAGCAAAAAGCATTGACTGGGCATTAAAACTTGAATGTTGCGGAGCGCCCCTGCTGGGAATAAATGATGATCTTTCAATGAACCTGACGAAAAACAAGCTGACCGACGGAAAACAATCCGGGGCAGATTATATATGCACTGCCTGCCCGTGGTGCCATCTGCAATTTGACAACGTACAAAAGATGATGATAGAGCAGCAACGCTTAAACAATCAGCTTCCGGCAATTTTATTCCCACAGCTCCTTGGCCTGACTATGGGCATAGATAAAACAACCCTTGGAATAAATATGAATCAAATAGATATAAGCCTTATAGAGACTTCTTTATCATAGGAGAACAAATGTCAAAAGAGAAGATTGGCGCTGTAATGGTTGTTGGCGGTGGAGTTGCCGGAATGCAGGCAGCACTGGATGCTGCAAATTCAGGTTATTATGTTTATCTTGTTGAAAGGTCAACTTCCATTGGCGGAATTATGTCACAACTGGACAAAACCTTTCCGACTAATGATTGTTCCATGTGCATTATCTCGCCCAAACTGGTCGAAGTTGGCAGGCATATCAATATTGAATTACTTACTCTTGCAGAGGTCAAAGACATATCAGGGGATGAAGGGAATTTTGAGGTACAGGTAACTCAATACCCGCGTTATGTTGATATGGATAAATGTATTGCTTGCGGTCTATGTGCACAAAAGTGTCCGAAAAAAGTTGACAGCGAATATGATGAAAGACTTATAAAACGCAAGGCGATATATTTAAAATACCCGCAGGCCGTTCCTCTTAAATACGCTATTGATTCCGGGAAATGTATTTTCTTCAAAAATGGCAGGTGCAAGGCTTGCGAAAAATTCTGTCCCACCGGTGCCATTAACTTTAATGAACAAAAAAAAGACCTGATTCTCAAAGTGGGCGCAATCATCCTTGCCACCGGCGTAAGGGCTTACGATCCGGCGACTCATGACATTTACGGATACGAAAAATCTCCTAATATAGTTACCAGCCTTGAATTTGAACGAATTCTTTCCGCATCAGGTCCTTTTGGCGGGCATCTCGTCAGGCCCTCGGACAAAAAAGAACCAAAAAAAATTGCATGGCTGCAATGCGTTGGATCAAGAGATACCCATATAGGAGCCAAAGGCTATTGTTCATCGGTCTGCTGTACATACGCAATAAAAGAAGCCATGCTTGCCAAAGAACATAGCAAAGAACCCTTAGATACAGCTATCTTTTATATGGATATACGTACGCACGGAAAAGATTTTGAAAAATATTATAACAGAGGCAAAGATGAAACAGGCATAAGATTTATAAAATCGAAAATCAGCAATATTTTTCCAATTGGAGATACAGGCAATCAAACCATACGATACATAAACGAAAACGGCAAAAAAGTTGAGGAAGAATTTGATATAGTTGTTCTCTCGGTAGGGCTTGGCATAAGCAAGGAAGCAATAAAACTGACAAAAAAATCGGGCATTGAGCTTGATCATTATAATTTTGTATCAACTACAAGTTTTGACCCTGTAAAAACCTCGGTCCCTGGAATAGCCGTATGCGGAGCTTTTGAAGCTCCAATAGATATCCCCACATCAGTCATTGAGTCAAGCGCAGCAGCGGGCATGGCAGGAATCAGTCTTTCCGAATCCCGCTGGAGCCTGACAAAAAAAGAGAAAATTCCTGAAGAACTTGATATACGCGGAGAATCTCCAAGAATAGGAGTTTTTATTTGCAGGTGCGGGACAAACATTGCCGGAGTAGTTGATGTGCCGGCTGTAGTAGATTTCGCAAGCACACTGCCGTATGTTGTCCATACAGAAGAAAACATGTTCAGTTGCTCACAGGACACTCAGGATAAAATCACAAGGATAATAAAAGAAAAGCGCCTGAACCGTGTAGTTGTATCAGCCTGTACTCCCAAAACGCATGAGCCGCTTTTTCAGGAAACTTTAATCAATGCGGGTATTAATAAATACATGTTTGATATGGCCAACATCCGCAATCACTGTTCATGGGCACACAGCGCAGAACCCGAAAAGGCAACCGAAAAGGCAAAAGATCTGACGATGATGGCCGTGGCAAAGGTGGCCTTGCACGAGCCTCTAATTGAACCGGAACTGGAAATTAACCAGTCAGCGCTGGTCATAGGCGGTGGTATATCCGGCATGGCAGCGGCAAAAACTTTATCAGGACAAGGTTATCATACCTGTCTTGTTGAAAAAAATGAAATACTCGGCGGTCAGGCGCGGCATATCCATGAAACCTGGCGTGGTGAAAATGTACAGCAGAACATAGATAGAATGATTAAAGAGATTCAGGCGGATGACAAAATTGATGTTTATCTGAAATCAGAAATAACAAAGGTTGCCGGTTTTGTCGGAAATTTTAAAACCAGTATCCAAAAGGACGGCAAGGAAGAGGTGCTTGAGCATGGCGTAACAATAATTGCATCAGGAGCTAATGAGCTTAAGCCTGATAAGCATTTGTATGGCCAGGATCCCCGCGTTCTGACCGGTCTTGAATTAGATAAAAAATTTATTAAAAATGACGATTCTCTCAAACATATAAAGTCAGCCGTTTTTATTCAGTGTGTTGGATCAAGAATAGAAGAACGCCCTTATTGTTCAAAAACATGCTGCACCCATTCGATAAAAAATGCTTTGCAACTCAAAGAACTCAACCCGGAAATGGATATTTTTATTCTTTACAGGGATATGCGCAGTTATGGATTGCGTGAGGATTTATACCGAAAAGCACGGGAAAAAGGCATCCTCTTTCTCAGATATGATGTTAGTAAGGAATTAAGCGTAGATAATGACAATGAAGATTTGCGTATAAGGTTCACTGACTCCACAATTAAAAGAAAAATTGAGATAAGACCGGATATGCTGGTTCTTGCATCTGCCATTATACCACCGAAAAAAAACCCGCTTGCACAAATGTACAAGGTAACCCTTAATGATGACGGTTTTTTTATGGAGGCACACGTTAAACTCAGACCCGTTGATTGTGCAACAGACGGTGTATTTATCTGCGGATTAGCGCATGCACCAAAGCCGATTGATGAATCAATAGCTCAAGCTCAGGCCGCAGCTACAAGGGCTGTAACGCTGCTCGCAAAAAAAACAACCAACATGAGCGGAACGGTTGCGCATATCAATCCCTTGAATTGCAGCAGTTGCGGTGTATGCGTAAATATTTGCCCATTTTCAGCGCCATTTTTTATTGAGGAAGGCCGTTTTGCAGGCAAAGCGGAAATCAACCCTGTTCTCTGCAAAGGCTGCGGGCTATGCACATCATCATGCAGATCGGGCGCCATACATCTTAAAGGCTTTGACAATGATCAGATATTTTCACAGATTTTTGCATTAGAAAAAACGATATAGCTCAGGAACGTATACGCTTATGTATCTAAACAGACTACGAAAAATATTAACGGAAAATAACGAAAAGTACTTATTCCCATGCATTAGAGATTTGGTCGCGAACGGCCTCAGCCTGGAACGATTTTCTAATGAAGATAGCATCCCTTCACGTCAGGACATAACTCAGTACCTCGCAGCCTGGTTCAAATATATAGAAATATCTCCGGATAAATGCCGACAATGGATGATTGATTACTGTGTTGGTATGTTATCTGCCATATCGTCCAGCTCAAAATCGCGAATACGGCATAGTACGAAATCCAACATCAAATATATTTACAAGTCTGATGTTATCGTTAATTGCAGATGCAAACAAAACAGTTTTAAAGCACTTTGTGATCCAGCATGTCCCATTTATGAAGAAATGACTCATAAAGCCAAAGAGAATGAAGCAGTAACTATTCTTAAACCTAAAAATACAGTTAAACATAGGGTAGCCGATGAAATAGTGCAGATACAAGTTTCCATTAAAGAGAAACACAGGGACCAGTTTAAAGAAGCCATGGAAGTTGCTCAGAATCATCTCAAACACAGGGTTTCCAAAAAAGAGATTGTCAATTTATTGAATAACAGCGGGTTCAAAACAAGAACAGGAAAAAAATGGTCATATTCGACATTCATGTGTGAACTGAGTAAGCTCAAGCAGGTTGAATAATAGTCAAGGGAATATGGATAAAAAATTAAAACTCGCCTACTCAACTTGTCCTAATGACACTTTTATTTTTTATGCGCTTGCTCACAATGCGATTGATTGCGGCGGACTTAAATTTGACATCGAACTTGCAGATGTAGAGACTCTTAATCAACGTGCAAAAACAGGAATTTATGATATTTCAAAATTGTCTTTTGCTGCAATCGGTCATCTTGTCGAAGAGTATGGTCTTCTGCGGAGCGGTGTGGCACTTGGAAAAGGTTGTGGTCCTCTTTTGGTGGCTAAACCCGGTTTTGACATTGAACAGCTTTCTTCAAAAAAAATAGCTGTGCCCGGCATGTGGACCACGGCATGCCTGTTGCTTGGTCTTTTTTTATCCATAAAACCAAAGGCTGTGCCAATGCCTTTTGAACAAATAATGCCGGCAATTCAAAGAGATGAATACGAATGCGGTGTAATAATTCATGAAGGCAGGTTTACCTATAAAAATTATGGTCTTGTAAAAATTGTAGACTTTGGAAAGTGGTGGGAAGAAAAAACATCGCTCCCCGTTCCTCTGGGGGGAATTGCGGTTCGAAGGAATATAACATCTTCTATTACAAAAAAGATAGAAGATTTAATACGATCAAGCGTGCAATATTCCTTTAATCATAGAAGTGAAGCGGATAATTATATTAAAAAATATGCACAGGAAATGTCTTCAAAGGTAATCCGCCAGCATATAGATCTTTATGTTAATGATTTTACCATCAATTTAGGCAAGGAAGGGGAAGAAGCAGTTAATACTCTCTTTAGAAAGGCACGGGATAGTAAAATATTACTTGAGAATAATTTGCCGATATTTATAAATACATAAGAAGTTTAGAAAAGTGCTTGCGCAATTCCTGGAGATAGGTAATATCCCTTTTGCCCCCAATATTTATTTACAGATTGTTTGATATTCTTCAGAAGTTATGATATTAGCTGTAAAATTCCAGGTTGGTGAAGATGAATTCTGATTTGCTTTGATAAAAAATATAAAAAAGTTATCAATTAAAATTATCATTTATAATGATATAATATTTTTAAAGCTGGTTTTATGAGGTGAGTTGCATATGAAAGAGGGAACGGTTAAATGGTATAATGAAAAAAAAGGCTATGGTTTTATTGAAACCGAAAACGATGGGGATGTTTTTATGCACGGCAAAAGCATCAAAGACCATGGCTTTTTTGTATTGCAAAAAGACGATAGAGTAACATTTGAACTAAAGGAAACACGGCACGGAATACAGGCTGCCAATGTTAGAATAGTAAAGTAGTAATTTTTTTAACTATGCCGTCACAGCTTCAGGCCACCGTTGCCCGACCTGCCCGCCATCGCACTTTTGTGCACCATAACAAGCAAGATGTTCGTACTAAGGCGAGTCGAACGGGTCTCAAATCACAAAAAATATCAAAACAATCCGCTATTCTACTAACTTTTGTGATCTGAGGTCCGCTTGCCATGCATTAAAATCAAACATATCCAACTTTTCATTGTGTTCACAGGCAGAATAAAAGCATTGTGGACAGGTCGAACAAATTTGTCAAATATATGTGCCTGCTTGTGGAAGTTAAGTGGTTTTAAAATCAAGATCAGGATTTGACGGAGGACTGGCGTTGAGCAATTTTTTGCGAAGAAATGTGCTAATCTCTTAATGCATTCCCGGTCGAGCGGGAATGCATTAAGAGATTGACGCGGTCGAGTAAAAAAACACAATCACGCCATATAAATAAAACCGAAGAAAAAAAGAAATATAAGCGCTGCACAGGCACTGAGACCGAGCGGAATCCTGTAAAAATTCTCATTATACGGTCTATCTATGAGTTCTTTATATGTCACCTTTTTTCCTTGAATCGAATTCCGGAACATTTCCAGAAAAACGTAGGGGTGTTTGCTGATTTTCCCTACAGACATAACTTCCTTTGAAAGTAAGCTCTGGCCTATTGATCTGATTGCATTTAACGGACGATTGCAAAACCAGAAAGTCGCTTTTCCCAATGTTCTGTAAAACCAGTCCGTATCAATACTGATCTTGGCTTCACCGCCCAGCTTGTTAATATAAAGCCAGAATGCGGCCAGAGTGAGTACCAGCATCTGCATCATCGCTACTACATTACTTGCAGTATATGGATGATAATCAACCGGATAGGGTAAAATATCATAAAGTATTTTTGGGTAAACACCTGTAAGTGTACATAAGCCAGCGGCAATCCCCATTGCCAGCAACATATTCAACGGGGGCTCCTTTGCGTCCTCTATTTCATCCTCATCACCCTTCTTTAGACCAAACCAAACTCCCCATGGAAGCTTCAATCCGGTGTGCAAAAATGTACCAATAGAGGCAAGATGAAGCATTAATTCAATAGAAGGCCTGTTTAAAACTCCAGCAGCAGCAACAATCATTGTCTTGCTTACAAATCCGTTAAAGAGTGGAACCGCGGAAATGGAAAAAGCACCAACCATATACAAGGCTAGCGTAATCGGCATTTTCTTGTACAAAGACCTCCCCTGCAAATCCGTCATCTTGCTTCTGCCGGTCACATATACAACCGCTCCCATACCCATAAACAGAACGGATTTGTAAAGAATATGACAAAAAGCATGAGCGCTGGCTCCATTGATCGCCATTTCACTCCCAAGCCCGACAGCACAGATCATATACCCCACCTGGCTTATTATATGATATGCGAGAAGCCTGCGGATATCATTTTCAAGCACAGCATAGACCACTCCGTAAAGCGCCATGATCGCTCCCAGCCATACCAGAAGTTCAGTGCCGGGGAAACCCCTCAGCAGGACGTAAACTGCACTTTTTGTGGTAAACGCTGTCATAAAGACAGCGCCGGTAATGGTTCCTTCAGGGTATGCATCTGCCAGCCATGCGTGAAGCGGGGGCACTGCTGCGTTAAGCAAAAATCCGAATAGTATAAACTTGGCAGCAAGAGTTCCAAAGTCAAACAACTCGAATGTGATTGATCCGGTTGTTACCACATGAATGATAATCCCGCCCAATAAAACACATCCTCCGAAAAGATGTACCAAAATATACCGAAATCCCGCTTCGAGAGACTTTTTTGTTCTTCGATAAAAAACCAGAAAAACCGAAGAAATAGCCATAACCTCCCAGAATACAAAGAGTGTGAACATATCTCCGGCAAAAACCACGCCGAGAGTACTCCCTACGTAGATTAATGCGGCCACATGTTGTCCGTATTCCTTTATATGGAGAGCATAGACCATCCCGATAAAAGACATGATCACAAAGACATATGCAAAAACCATACTGAGTTTGTCCACCCGGCCCAGGATAAGTTCGTAATCCAGAAACTGGTATGTCCAGTAAGTGCCATGGGGCATGTTTAGAAGATTCAGAAAAGCTATGGTGGGAATCAACAGCACAAGCACCTGTTTTAATATTCGCACCCTGATCAGGGGGATCAAAAACGCGCCTGCTATATAAATAAATACTGGGGGTACGATATTAATCATAATAATCCTCTTTCTTCATGAGCCATGCATGGCCTATCCATTTGGATACAAGTATAATTACAGCACATCCGATAAACCCGAAGACAGCATCAAAGACAGGAATCTTTTGCCACCAAAAATGAGGGTGTTTATTCGGAAACAAAAACCCGAGGATACACGTTGCCACTATACTTATATAAAGAATAATCTTTAATTTTTTTTCCATCCTATCCTACTCCCATTATATTTTGTACGGCCATCGTTGTTAAGCTGAAGAAGTGAACAAATGCATCAGGCGCTATCCCGAATACAAGCGATAACAGTGCTGTAATACTAAGAGGAATTACCATAAGCATAGGCGCTTCATCAAAATGCGGAGCAACATCATCCAGCGGTTTTTTGAAAAAAGAGTTGTAAATAATAGGAAATAAAAAGGCCACGTCAAGCATGGCGCTTGTAAAAAATACAAACAAGAAAATGATCTGGTTTGCTTCAAGAGCGCCAAGACATAAAAACCATTTACTGATAAACCCGTTCATAGGTGGAATACCTGAAAGACCGATGGCTGCTATGGCAAAAGCACCCATGGTCATTGGCATCTGTCTTCCTATTCCATCTAATTGACTGACGTAATCCTTGTGTACTTTTGCATGCAGAGCTCCGGCACAAAAAAACAGCGTAATTTTCATAAAAGCATGATTTGCCATGTGAATCATTGCCCCGGTCATTGAAGATTTGGTCAGAAGAATGGCCCCAAGAACGATCATGGCAAGGTTGTTAATAGTGGAAAAAGCAAGCCTTCTTTTCAGATGATCCTGGCCCAATGCAAGTAAGCCGGCAACAATCACTGTAAAGGAAACAATATATGCCATGATTAGCCATATCCCGAGATCATGGAGAAGATTCGGACCGAATATATAAAGGATGACCCTTAAGCAACCAAACACACCGGCTTTAACAACTGCCACTGCATGCAGAAGCGCGCTTACAGGTGTAGGAGCAACCATAGCGGTAGGAAGCCATTCATGCATCGGCATGATACCTGCTTTAACACCAAAGCCAAAGATGAGCATCGCAAACAGCATTATCAGGACAGCGCTTGATCCGCTGCCGGCAATAAATCCTCCGGCTTTAAAATCAAGAGTACCGGTCATATAAAAAATCATTCCTGTGGCAAAAAGGAGAACACAACCCGCCGTTAGGGTATAGGCCAGATACTTTCTCCCACCCATGATCGCCTCCGGAGACTCAGTATGAATTACCAGAGGATAGGTAGCAAGGGTAAGCATTTCATAGAATACGAGAAAGGTAAGAAGATTAGCAGAAAATGCAATTCCAATTGTCGATGCAAGACACATGGCAAACGCAAAAAAGTATCTTGTCTGAGCATGTTCGTTTAATTTTCTGACGTAACCTATGGAATAAAAAGAGGTTGCGATCCAGAGAGACGATGCAATCAATCCGAACAGCATCCCGAATGCATCTATCCTGAACTGCAAAAGGAGCCCCGGATAAAAAGTGATGAGGGTATATTCGATCACTTTTCCCTGCAAGATCAAAGGAACCATGGAAACAACTATAAAAAACTTTACAAATGCTGCTATGATGGTCCACGACTCCCTGATATTCCTGTTCTTCTCTCCGGTAGCAAGAATCAAAAAAGCAGCAATCATTGACACCAGGACAGCCCAAAGGGGTCTTGATGAATATACAACGTCCATTTACATTCTCCCAAACAATTAAAAGCTCGCAGGAACTGCAAACTGAATTATAGACGAAATAATATTTCCGCTGAATATGCCGAGTACAATAACCAATATTGCCATAATAATAATAGGAATAAGCATCGTAAGAGGAGCTTCGTCCCTTTGTACTATATGTATTCCTCCTGCATCATGAGCATTAGCAGGCTCCATCGGTTTAAGATAAGCGCATTCGATAACCCTGAAAAACAGAACTGCATTTATCAAACTGCTGCATAACAACGCTGCCGCATGCACCCACTGACCGGCTTCGATAGTACCAAGAATGAGATACCACTTGCTAAAAAAACCACATGCCGGTGGTATGCCAACCATAGAAAGAGCGGTTATTGTAAACGCGGCCATAGTAAACGGCATTTTCTTATTCAGGTGACGAAACTCGGATATATCCCGCGTCCCCGTCTTATAAAATATCGCACCCACAACCAAAAACAGACATGCCATCATAACAGCGTCGTTCATGATGTGAAGAATAGCTCCGGTAAGTCCCATCCGATTCGCCACACTCACACCAATTACGATATATCCGACTTCCGCTACTACAATATAAACAAGCATCCTCTTGATATCTGTCTGGGCAAGCGCTTTAATCCCGCCAAAAATAATGGCAAATACGGCCAGCCATCCCAATATGCTCATAACCGGCATCATATCTACAGAAAACTGCGGCTGAAATACAGTAAACATCAACCGAATCATCACATATGCGGCCACCTTGGTCATTAAAGGAGCAATCAACGCACTTACCGCCGAAGGCGCAGTGCAGTAGCTATCCGGCAACCATGTATGCAATGGAAAAAGGCCTCCCTTTATAACCAGGCCAACAGTAAAAAATGCAAAGCCAACAAGGATAACCTTGGAGTGATAGAGCGCCGGCAGGATACTAGCCAGATCCGCCATATTAAGAGAACCTGTTGCTATATAAAGGTATCCAACACCGAGCAGGTAAAAACAGGCTCCTATAGTACCTATAATAATATAATTAAAGGCGGCCATTGGTGCCCCTTCCTCACCGATTGCTATGAGAGCATAACAGGAAAGTGAAGATATCTCCAAAAACACAAAAAGATTGAATGCATCACCTGTAATCACCATTCCGAGAAGTCCGGTAACAAGGAGAAGAAAAAGCGTATAAAAAGATGCTATCTTTTCCTTCTTAAGTTCTTTTTCAACGCTCTTTTTTGAATAGATAGCAACCATCAGGCTGATAAACGCCACTATTACAAGCACAAATGCATTAAGATGATCTATCGCGTATTCTATTCCCCATGGAGGAGCCCACCCACCGAGACGATAGGAAAATTTCCCAGTAGTCATTACAGTATTCAGCACACCCAAAGAACAAATAAGGGGTACAACAAGGACGGCAACAACCCATGGATAGCAAAGTTTCTTTTGCCACCATCCAATCACTGGAACCAGTAAAGAAGCAAGTAAAGGCACTACGATAATTAGCGCAGCAAGTTGTTCTGCCATTTTTAGACTCCCGTATCCTTTCTAATCTTCAGAATCTCGTCTTCTTCCAAAGTGTTATATCTCCTGTAAACCAAAATGAGCGTCGCAAGCGCAACTCCTGTTGTAGCAATAGATACAACGATCGCCGTAAGCATCAGCACATGTGGCAACGGATTTAAATATTTGGCAACTTCGATAAGCTCACCATGGCCATGAGAATGCCCTGAAAGTATCGGAACCGTTGCACCTGTTTTCACACCAATAGAAACGTAAAAAAGGATCATGGCAGACTGGAATATATTCATCCCTATCAGCTTCTTGATAAGATTTTTCTTTCCTATCATCGCATAAAGCCCGATCATCATCAGAACTATATATATCCAGAAATTATATTTGCTGATTACGTAGTCAAGCATATCACTCTCCTTCTCCCTTGCGCTTCTTTCTCAACATCAGCGTACAGGCAATCCCGGCAGTAAAAATCACCGCTGTCTCACCCAGCGTGTCATAACTTCTGTAATCCGCAAGCACTGCACTAACCATATTTGGAGTTGCCATCTTTTCTATTGCCTCCTGGATATACTTTGGAGAAACATGCGAACTGGCAGGAGAATTGGGATCACCCCACCTTGGCATGTCTTCAACACCATATATGAGCAATGCTCCTGTCATAAAGACTG
>DAOURZ010000230.1 GCA_030627475.1 Deltaproteobacteria bacterium
ATATATTATGAGTTACAACTTGCGCTGTTTCATTTGCAAAAATTCTTGACATCGCCTTTATTCTTTCGGCTTTAGTATCTCCTGCTTCAACAAGTGATTTTGCCTTACGCGCCATGCTTACTCCAACCTCCACATGTGTCATCATGTTGGATAGAGCAAACATAATATCTTGTTTTCTGGTAAGCTTGTTGTCATGTACAAGCATGATAGCTTCATTAAGCGCCTTGGCAGCAAGCCCATAAAATTTGCATCCGGCATCATTTAAAGTATTCTCCAGTTCTTCCATCTCTGAAGATATGTCTCCGTAATATTTACCTTTTGTCTTCCGCGTAATTTTCCAGCGAAACGTACTGATTATACTTTGCTGAATTTCGCTGGTTCCTTCATAAATGCAGGTAATTTTAACATCTCTTTTTATCTTTTCCACCTCAAATTCATGAATGTATCCATAACCGCCAAGCGCTTGTATGGCATCATCGGCTGCTTTATTGGCAGATTCGGTGGCAAAAAACTTGGCAATTGAACCTTCAACCTGCAGGTCTTCTTCCCCTGAATCCAGTCTTTCTCCGATTTCTTCGATATAGGTTGTTGCTGCTTCGAGCCTTACAGCATTCGGTACAATTAGCTTGTGTGTATAGCCCTGTTTTTCAGAAAGAGAAGATCCGAACTGAATTCTCTCCTTAGCATATGGAATAACTATGCTGAGAGCTTTCTGTCCAGCACCCAGACCCATCGCAGCTACCATAAGTCTTGTGTATCCAAAAACCTTGTTAGCCTGCCTCATCCCTTCTCCGGGAACACCACCAATAAGATTTTCAATTGGTACAACAACATCGGTAAATGAAAGCGGCGATGTATTTGATGCACGTATCCCGTGTTTTTCTTCACCTTTGGCCTGAACAAAGCCTTCGGTGCCTTTCTCTACAATAAAAAATGACGGCCCATCAGGAGTATTGGCAAGAACTGTGATGAAATCAGCATATCCTCCTGTTGATATAAACTGTTTGGTACCGTTTATATTGTACCCAATGATTTCACCTGCATCGTTTGTTACAGGATCAGCCTTTGTTTTTAAAGCAGCAAGGTTGCTCCCGGCTCCAGCTTCAGTGACAGCATAAGCTACAAGAGATTTCCCTTCAGCAAGAGTTCCAAGCCATTTATGCTTCTGTTCCTCAGTAGCTCCAACCAGTATAGGATCCGATCCGAGCTGAATAGCAAAAAAACCTGTCGCTATGCCGAGGCAAATACTGGATATTTCACGGATTACCTCACAGCAATCCCGAGCTCCTCCTCCTATACCTCCATATTCCTCAGGTATAAACAGAAGTTGCAAACCGATATCCTCTCCGAGCAATTCACGGATCGTATCTTCAGGAAAAATTTCATTTTTATCAAATTCAAGAATTTTTTCCTTTGTAAGAAGGCGTTTCTCAAGCTGCCTAACGGTATCAATTATCATCTGTCTTGACTCAAGATCAAGGCCTTTGAGATTGCGCCCGGCAGTAGCTATTGATGCTGTCATATATTAATCCTCTTTAATTTCTATAATAGTTCGCCCCTTATAGGTACCGCAGGAATGACATACATGATGTGAAACTTTGGTTTCCCCGCACTGGGGGCAAGCGGTCAAAGTTGGAGCTTCGGCTTTAATATGGGCACGTCTTTGGTTCCGCTTTGACTTAGATGTTTTACGCTTTGGTACAGGCATAAGTAATCTCCTAATTATTTGTATTTATATGCTATATAATGTATATTTACTACTTAATGACGAGATTGTGATACTAGTAATTTAATTAAAAAAGATTGTCAAGAACTTTTATTCCCTTATTTCAAATGGATAATTTTGTATTTATTTAATTTGTATCGTTGATATTATTTTATATAATTATAGTGGGAAACTAATTTGTAACTTATTTAAATATAAGATTAATTTTAAATTATAGCTTATCCTTTCACGCCTTTTTGCAACAAAAAGTTCATCAATATTTTTTGACCAGGTCCCAAGGTTGGCTTTTACCTGATTTATTACTTGTTTTACTAGTTTGAGACAATACTTGATTTAGTAATTAAGTAAATCATTAATACAATTTTTAGAAAATTATATTTTCTTGTATTTATTACTAAAACAAAACATAGTTTACCTAATAATTATTAATTGGTTTATACCGATAAAATACTACCTGGTTTATAAAAGCAAATAGTAAAACAGGTTAGGAACGTGGACGAATTAACTTCCGCAAGTAGGCGCACAGAGTTAGGTCAGGTTTGTTCGATCTACAATCACAAAAGTCGCAGGAATAGCGAGCTATTTCAAGATTTTTGTGATTGTAGATCGAACAAAGATGGCCTGAAGCTGTGATGCATAGTTGCGGAAGTTATTTCGTCCACGTTCCTTATATTTAAAATGATCGGTTTAAGGTTCAGGACTACAAAATTTGTTTGTATTCAAGAAATTGCTGAATTAACTTGACTCAATTGTTTTTTTTATATAAATAACCAATCATTGAAGTGTTCTTCAAACGAACTTTTTTTGCCGGAATTAACGGGAATTACATGATTTGTTTATATTTTGATCATCCTGTATGTTCTATCAAAAAAAGAAAATTTCCATACTATTCACTCAAATGAGGGATCGTCTAACGGCAGGACGACGGGTTCTGGTCCCGTTAATCAAGGTTCGAATCCTTGTCCCTCAGCCAAACGCAAAAACAGGGCAAAAAATATTTTTTCAGAGATATCAATATAAGGAACGTGGACGAAATGACTCTCCCTATCTATACATCACAGCTTCCGGCACTTTTACCTCATCTCAAATCCAGCCTCAAATCCCAGAAATATTAAAATAGCCCGCTATTCCATCAACTTTCATTTTTGAGCAAGCCCTTAACTGTTTATTTTGTAGCCGTTTACGATTGATATGCATTCTCACTCCGGAGCATGGAAACGAGAAACTTATGACTTACAGGTTACAAAGGAGATTTAATTAATGACAAATTATGAACTGGCAAAACAGATTCACAGGGATTTATCACCCATAGCACCAAAATTATCTGCCGCACTTAACCGTGCATTGGTTGATATCGGCGAAGGATCAGTTTTACACGGCCTTAAAAAAGGAATGCACAAAGACGATGTGGTAACTTTTCATGAAACTGAACTGATCAACCTAAAAGGAACTGATCAGGTTAGTATAATTGCAAAAATTACAGAAGTATTATTTGGCTTAGAGGGGCATACTTCCTGGAAAGTTATAGTTGACAAAAGACCCGGATCCAACTCAAAAAATATTGAGATGTTTTATACTCTTACCAGAGATAAAGATGCTTAGGAATGTGAACAAAATAACTTCAGCAACTATGCATCATGGTTTCAGGTCATATTTGCCCAATCTGAAATTCCAAACATATTGAAATAGCTCGCTATTCCTTCAACTTTTGCGATCTGAAACTGGTCAAAT
>DAOURZ010000020.1 GCA_030627475.1 Deltaproteobacteria bacterium
AAAAAGACTAAAGATTATTGCATAAAAAAAGAATGCTTTGTATTTACTTATAGTGCTGTATAGATGGGCTGAAGAAAAGACCAGATACACTTTACCGATATTTATTCCGGAAAAGGTGATATTTTTTGAAAAGCTGACATTTTTTTCGTTATTTGGCAAAAACCTTGCTTTGATGGAAACCCCTTTAATAATATCTCTCTCTCTCTCATCCTTCATGGGTATAAAGGTTTTGTTTATCATACCGGAATCCGTATGAGTCACAAACTTGTTTTCATGATTCAGGATTGATGCGGATATCAAGTTATTACTGCCTTCAATCTCGTCAATCGCAACATTCAAAGACAATATGTCATTTTCTAAAAGAGACGGAGCAATCTTGGCAGCAAGCTTCCGGCTTGTTGATAATCCGTATTGATAAAAATCATTGGTCAGACGTTTTACATTACTATTTAAAACTAAATAACCACTTACAGAGGCTATGAGCCAAATAACAAAACATATAACCAGATAGGTTCTATTGCGTCGAATAAATTCTATCTCAAGTAATTTAATAGTGGTCTTCCTGAAAATGTTCGTTTGTATTTCTTTTACCCATAACATGCTTGTTAAGGCAATTTCGCGAACAGATGCCATGAGAACCTCTCTAATCTAAGTCGCCAGTTTTTTAATAATTTCTATGCACCGAACCATTACTTGATGTTTCAACCAACCCAAATCTTTTCTTTTATCAATTTCCGACAAAAAGATATCTTTAGATTTATCAGACGATTCTGACTTTAGCTCACTATTTATTGACTGGACAATCCTGAACCTGTTTAGGTTCGTACAATTAAAAACTTCCCGGGAAAAAGGCCGGTTTGTTCCACACAGCGGGCATGCGATACGGGTTGTTTCTGCAAAAGCACTACCGCTACCTGCTTGTAATATATAAGCAGCTCTTAGTCTGCTAATTATTAACCTGAAATTTTTATAATATAACACAATTATCACAAACAACAATATCGTAAAACTTGAAAGCGCACCAAGAGCAAAGAGTTTTTTATATTTGTCAATTTCAGCGGCTGAAATAGCCAGATATATTTCGCCGATTTTTGTTTCTGCATAAATCACATCTGAAGAAAAGTTGATAATCTTTTTGTGATCAGATGAATTCCCTTCCCAAAAAGAAATTTGATCAAAAGTGCGTACACCCTTTTTTATTACAGACATTATCAGTTCAACATTGGTATAAGCTATAATATTGTTTTTATGATCGACAATAGCTGCATAAACTATATCCGAATTACCGGTAGCTTCAGTAAGCAATGCGCTCAGAGTTGGCATGTCCAGCTCTAACAGCGGTAAACTGACACGACTGGAAAAAACTTTGGCCATTTCCACTCCGGATTGCCAGATAGTCTTCCTTGCCCGGCTAATTCCGATTGCGGTAGTCATATAGAAAACAGCAATACACATCCACCAGATCAAAAAGAGACACAGGATTAAACGGTTTTTGTTTTTTTGTATCAATTTCATTTAACGGATCTTGTTCACTATAATATTTGCTGAATTTGTAGAAATCAGGTGATAGTTCAACAACTAAAGATAATAATAAGAAACGTAGACAAAATTATTGTAATAATGAAAAATTGTCAAGTATCATTCTATTAATGAGACGAAAACCATTCTTCATTCCTCTTGATTTTTTATTTTTATATTATACAATGTTTAAATAGAATTTTTTTGCATTTCCAGGTAGGCACACAGATTTGGGTCGAATTTGCCCAAATCTCAAATATAGGCTCAAATCACAAAAGTTGAAGGGATAGCGGGAGGCGGCCTGAAGCTGTGATGCATAGTTGGGAAGTTATTTCGATGGCCCGTCATTATGGGTTTTCGTTCAGACATTAGATATGTTTTCATGGAACTTAACCTGTGGTAAACCAAATAGTTAATAGATCTAAACACTTGGCAATCATTCTGTTTATAATTGTAGGAGGATTCTTTCTTTTCTCCTCCTGTACAACATCTATCTTTGATAGAAAACCCATGATGTTTCAATCGGAAGAATACGTTGTTTATAAACTTCAAGAAAAAAAAACATCTGCCATGTTGGCTGAAATGTTTTTGGGGGATAAAAAAAAGTCCTGGGTAATAGAAGACGCTAATGAAAACGCTGCTTTTAAAAAAGGCGAAATTATTGTTATTCCTCTCAAGGAGAAAAATAAGGGGGGGCTTACAGATGACGGCTTTCAGGTTGTGCCTATTCTTTCATATCATAATTTTGCTGATAATTGCAGCTCTCCCCTTTGCGCGCCGGCCCATGTTTTTGATCAACAGATGAAGTATTTGAAGGACAATGGTTATAGGGTTATCACACTCGGAGAACTTTATGAATTTTTGAAATATCGCAATGCCCTTCCCAAAAGGTCTGTGGTTATCAGCATAGATGATGGCTATGGATCGGTTTATAATATTGCCTGGCCTATTCTGAAAAAATATGGCTTTAGAGCAAGTCTCTTCATATATACTGATTTTGTTGGTGTATCAAAAAACTCATTAACATGGGATCAACTCAGAGAAATGAAGAGAAACGGTTTTGAGATAGGTTCTCATACGATGTCTCACTGCGATCTTACCAGACAAAATAAAGGAGAAGATACTCAAGCGTATATATCCAGACTCGAAAAAGAACTTGGCAAGTCAAAACAGATCATTAATAAAAAGCTGAAACAGGATACTGTTTTTTTAGCTTTTCCGTATGGACGTTATGATCAGAGGATATTGAATATATGCGAACGCTTAGGTTATAAAATTGCAGTATCTGTTAAAAGGGGGAGCAACCCATTTTTTGCTGATCCCTTTGCTCTGAAAAGAAGCCAGATATTGCAAAGAGATATAACAAGTTTTATTTCCAGACTAAAAACCTTTAATAAACTTTCATTAGAGTAACGGAATCATGAAAAAAAAATTAGCTTTTATCTGGATTGTCATTCTATTATTAATGGTCAGCGGCTGTGCCGAACATTTTAAAAAATTTTCGCAAAAAATCGCTGATCACAGAAAGAAAAACCTGCTTCAGTCATATCTGCAAACCGGTAAAGAGAATGAAGATAAAGGAAAGCTGGCTGAGGCATATAAACAGTACAAATTGGCCATTACTGTAAGCCATGAAAACCGGGAAGCTGCCAGCGGCATTGACCGGCTGGAAAAAGAGTTGTGCAAATGGGCAGAAAAATATTATCGGGAAGGTATGAAATTGCATAATCAAGGGAAATATCGCCTGGCCCATCGTAAATTTTTAACAGCTTTGAAATTTTGGCCGGATTATCCCAGAGCACTTAAAATGCTTACTCCTCGCAAACACATCAAATATAAAAAGCATATTGAGCATATAATCAAACCGGGTGAAAGCCTTTCAAAAATAGCAATGATTTATTATGGGGATTATCTCAAGTTTGGTATTATAGCTGAATATAACAATATAGCCGATGCCGCACTGACACATATAGGCCAGAAAATCATGGTCCCGGTAATAGAGGGAGTTCCGTTTTTAACAAAAAAACAGGCTGTCAAGACTGAAGAAATAAAACCACCTGATTCAGCCATTCTTGATCAAGAGATCAAAAAAGCGGAGGTGAAAGAAAAAGAAGAACCTGTAGATAAAGAAATAAAAGAAGAACCTGAAAAGTCTGTAGATGAAAAAGTAAAAGAAGAAGAAGAAGAACTTGAAAAGCCTGTAGATGAAATGGAAATCTATAGAAGTCAGGGTGTTGAATTCTTTAACAATATGAAATACCAGGAGGCTATTGCTGAATTCAACAAAGTTATGAATGTAAATCCGGATGATGCAACTGCCGTTGAATACCTTGCCAAATCGCACTTTCAATATGGCGTAGCCTTGTTTGAGAAAAAGAATTATCTGAAAGCCATAAAAGGATTTGAAGTATCTCTCCAATATAATAAGAGCTGCCCGACATGCTTGGAATACATCAAAAAAAGCGAAAAGATATACATGGAAATCCATTACAAAAAAGGTATTGCGCATTTTGCAAAAGAACAATTGGTCGAGGCTATTATAGAATGGAAACTGGTACAGGCTATTGATTCCAACTATAAAGCCGTAGTAAACAATCTCAAAACAGCGAAAATTCTTTTGAAAAGGCTGGAAGAAATAAAAAAGTGTCAGGAGACCGGATGACAGGCGAAAATCGTAAAACGATTAACCCTGAACCATAAACTCTGAATAAGAGTTTATGGGATAACAAAATTAAATTTTACGAGGTCTGTATTTTACATATGAAAGCGCCTATTATTGTTGTTCAACTTGTTCATATCTATGGGCCTTTGAAAGGTGAAATTCAAGAGTTTTCCGAATCAACGATCTTGATTGGCCGCCATCCTTCTTGTCATGTGCTATTCCCGAAAGACGTTGCAATAGTCTCTCGAAGACATGCTCAAATCGTCAGAGAAGGTAATTGTTTTAAGTTAATTGATCAGAGCGCCAACGGGACATTTGTAAACGGAAAAAGAGTAAAGGAAGTATATCTCAAAGATGGAGATGTTTTAATTTTTGCTGAAGGCGGACCCAAGGTGAGTTTTTTAACCAGAACGGTGGAACGTCAAGATGAAATCAAAGACATTCCTTTGCCAGGCTTGCCGCAAGAACCGGAAATAGCTGAAGTTGCAAAGCCATCTATTGCCCAGGCTCAATCCGAATCTGACCCGGCAAAAGAAATTTCCATGCAGGAAGTTCAGGTTCCACTTGTTATTCAATTTGGCCCTACCATACGCTCTTTTAAAAAACTTCCTGTGACCATCGGAAAAAATCCGGACTGTGATTTGATCATAAACCATCCGGCGATTCTTGATCTTCATGCCCGGATATTTTTCAGTAAGGATCAATACCGGATAAAGGATCTCACCGGTCAAATGTTGATATTGCTTAATGGGCAGCCTGTTAATTCTCAAAGTCCGTTAATTCCCGAAACTCTTCTGGAATTAACTCCCCAAGGACCAACTTTTCGGTTTCTAAAGGGTGGACGTTTAGCAGAAATCGAAAAATCCGATTCTGAAGAACCCGTAATGCCCCATGAAAAAGAAAAGATACGTCCGATAGACAAGCATCAAGAGCATCAAGGAGGATGCATCAAAAGGGCTATGTCTATAATTAACAAATTTTTAGAAACAAGGACGAAATAATTTTCCAAAACAGGCGTATAAATTTGGGCTGACAGTTCACGGTTCCATGGTGGCTACCGACTCAGGACGATACACCATGTAATCTCAAGGAGTTACGGTAGTATTGGTATTGCCCTGCCTGCGAATTGTCCCGCTTTAAGTTTGGTAGCCGTTTACGGTTTATAAAAACATAAAACTGTAAACTGTAAACTGTAAACCGATAACTGTAAACTGTTACATATTAGATTTATGCGATACAAAAATCTGCCTGAAATAAACTTTGTCAGCAAATCAGATAGCGGCCTTAAACGCACAAATAACGAAGACAATTTTATCGTAAGTACTGAACTGGGCTTTTGTCTTGTGGCTGACGGTATGGGTGGCGCTGCTGCAGGAGAAATAGCCAGCCGCATTTTTACAGAAACCACATTAGAACTTTTTTCAAACTCCAGCGGCAGATATGAAAAAGAGACAATCGAATTAGTCCAACAGGCTTTTAGCTTTGCTAATGAAAGAATCCTGAACCATGTAAAGGAAAATCCTCGTCACAAGGGAATGGGATGCACAGCAGAGCTGATGGCTTTTTCCGATAAAAATTTTGTTATCGGTCATATGGGAGACAGCCGAACTTATTGTTTAAGAGCCGGACAACTCAAACAACTGACTATGGATCACTCACTTGTTCAGAATCAGATAAACCAGGGTCTGATTACTATGGCCGAAGCCAGAAACCATCCTCTTCGAAACGTCATTCTTCGTGCAGTCGGTATCAAAAAAAAGTTAGCTCTTGATTTGGTAAAAGGAATTATGTTTCCCGGCGATTTGTTTCTTTTATGCTCAGACGGTCTGTCGGATATGATTGATGACAACCTGATCCGGGACACCCTCCTTTCTGCGTCCACTTTGCTTCAAAAAGTAGAAAAACTTATTGAAGCAGCTAATGCTGCCGGAGGTTACGACAATATTACTGTTGTCCTTTTTGAAATTCCCCCGCTACCTTCCGGCGATTGACGGTTTTTTCCTTAGGATTCTTTGTTGAGCATAAACCAGCCGCCTCCTGCATAGGCTACATTCTTGTGACCTGCTTCTACAAACCATCTTGTTGCTTCGGCAGATCGCGTACCTCTGGAACAAATAATCCTGATAGCTTTATTTTTCGCAAGTTCATTTACTCGTTCACGCAATTCTTCCAATGGTATGTGCATTGTATTTTCAAGAGGATAATTTTTTGCTTCATCAGGTGTTCGCACATCAAGAATCAGCGCACTATCCGGTGATTTATTGTAGTCGACTGAAATTACGTCCTCTTCCTGATTTAAAGCCGCCGCTCCCAGCATATAGAGCGGATCCAAAGCAGAGGCATAGGGTGGTGAGTAAGCAAATTCGAGATCCAGAAGATCCTCAAGACAGCCTTCATTCATCAGCAAATTCCCCAAAACATCTACACGCTTAACTACATTCCCTTCACCTGCTGCTTGAAGTCCCAATATTTGCTGTGTATCGGAATTATAAATCAGTTTTAAAAATATGTTTTTATCTTCAGGGTAGTAATGAGCCAGATCGTTGAAGGTTCCACGAACAGTTCTCGTCGGAATTCCATATCGCGCTGCCATGGTTTCCGTTAAACCGGTAGAGGCTACATTATAATCAAAAACCTTAACGCAGGCACTTCCCACAACTTTCTTAAATTCGGTTTTCCGGCCTGTTAGTTGATCTCCCACTGCACGGCCCTGTTTGTTTGCCAGAGAACCGAGGGGTATAACCACCTTTTCACCATGAAAATACTCTACCTCTATACAGTCTCCTGCAGCATATACATCAGGATGGCTTGTTGTCAGGTTTTTATCTACTGTAATGCCGCCGCATTTGCCGATTTTCAAACCCATCTGTCTCGCGAGTTCGACCCGTGGATGCACCCCGATAGCTACAATAGCGTATTCTGTTTTGATGGTTTTATTGTTCGTAACAATTTCAAGGCCGTCCGGGATATCGTTGATTGCTGTAACACGGCAGTTCTTGTGTAACCGTACACCATGTTCTTTCAAATGTTTCTCAATCAAAAAAGACATGTCAGTATCAAGCATCTGGGGAAGAATCCTGTTTTCACCTTCTATCAGATCTACCTTAACATCCCACATGGAGGTAAAAGCTTCGGCCAATTCAATTCCAATAAAACCACTTCCTATTATAGCTATTCTTTCAATCTGTCCGGTCTCCAGTTTTTTGCGCCACCTTGCGGCATCTTCAACAGTTTTAAAGGTGGATATCCTCTGGTGATCTGCGGGAATACCGGGTAGCATAATGGGCGTTGCTCCTGTTGCAAGAACCAGCTTATCAAACTGCAAGTTTTTTTCATCACCGGTTATCTTATTCATAAGGCTGATTGATTTGTTTTCTATATCAACATTTGTTACTTTTGTTTGAATACGCATGTCCAGCCCTTTAACCTTTTCAAAAAACTCAGCATTGCGTAAAGTGCCCCACGAAGTTTCCATCAATGCCCTGGTACTTTCTATATCACCGGATAAATAGTAAGGCAGCCCGCATGCGCCATATGAAATGATTTTTCCTTCATCTATTACGGTAATCAAGCTCTCCGGCATCAATCTTTTTGCCCTTGCTGCAGCCCGCAATCCTGCGGCCGAAGCACCTACAATAACAATTTTTAAATTGCTGTTTTTTGTTTCACTCATTACTACCTCGCTTATATGTTAGATTTGTTCTTATTCTTTGGCATTCTTTAGCAAGCCCCAAAAATAGTTTACAATTTTAAACCTGAACTGAAAAAAATATGGGGAAAAGTTATGAAAGAAAAAGATAAAAAAAAGGAAGGATGAAGGATAGAAGTCTGCAAGATATTGCAGGAAAATGGTTATGTGTCAAGGGGCAAGTTGATAGTTTATGTTACGAAATAATAGACAGGCTTTTCTCTTGCCGAAGTTGAGTTAACAGGAAAAAACTGCGTGCTTTTAGTTTAAGGCTGTGGTATTTTAATATTCATCAGCATGGTGGTTCATTTCATGCTGCAAAAAACTCTATTTGTTCAAAGGATATTAAAATGATTGATGAATTAATAAATATTCCTGTTAAAATAGATTCAGTAGAAAAATATCTCAAAGAACGTTTTGACGGACAAATTGAGATTCTTGAAGTCAAAAAGCTTGGAAGCTTTAATGATACAATAAAAAAGTTGGGTTATGGAGATACTTTTCTTGTTAGATTTCGCAAAGAAGGCAATGATCGATCTGTTATCTTTTCAACTATGCGAAGAGATAAATACGGCCACCAGTATTTGTGGGACAGAGCGCAGGTTTTGATGTTTCAGTATGATGCAGGCCAACGCCTTCCCAGACACGCCCATCCCCTGGATGTGGGATATTTCAATGCTGGAGGGATGGCGCATTCCGTTCGGGATGCAAACATGTTTTTTTTACTCACGGAAAAGGTCGAAGGAACCGATTATTTTTTAGATTTAAAACGCCTTAAAAATGAGGCTGTAATTGATCTTGATATAGAAAGAGCGAAGATGCTTGGCGAGTATCTCGCAGAAGTTCACAGTGAAAAAAAAGATGCGCCGGATCTTTATACAAGGAAAGTCAGAGAGCTTATAGGACATGGCGAATGCATAATGGGCATTATTGACGGCTACCCCGAAAATTATGAATTTTGCTCAGATGATGTTTTTTGTGATATTGAAAAACGCTGTGTTGAATGGCGCTGGAAGCTAAAACGATATACACATCGCCTGTGCCGCGAACATGGCGATTTTCATCCATGGAATATAAAGTTTAGAGAAGGAACCGATTTCTCGACATTTGACAGAAGCAGGGGAGAATATGGTGAAGCAGCGGATGATGTTTCTACATTGAGTATAAATTACTTGCTTTATTCCCTTCTGAAGCACGGCAAATTAGATGGTGACTACAAAAAACTGCATGACATTTTTATAACAACCTATCTAAAAAAAACAAAAGACCGGGAACTCTTTAAAGTCATTCAACCTTTTTATGCTTTCAGATGTCTTGTAATAGCTTCGCCTGAATGGTATCCAAACCATCCTGCGGAAATACGCAAAAAACTTTTTAACTTTGCAAAAAATATTTTGACAACTGAAACAGTGAATATAGATGAAATCAACGGATATTTCGAATAAATGCTGGGCAGTGTGGTTTACAGGACTTCCCGGTTCCGGCAAAAGCAAAATATCAAAGCTTGTTCATGACAATCTGGCTGATGAAGGAATAATATGCAAACGAATTGAGCTAGATACAATACGTAAAAAATATGTTACCAGACCGGAATATACTAATCGGGAACGTGATTTTGTTTATAATAAACTAATTGATCTTGCAGCAGAAAATGTGCAAAACGGAATTAATATAATAATAGATGCCACCGCACATAAACGGTCATACAGAGAAAATGCCAGAAAAAAGATTGAGCGTTTTATGGAAGTAATGATAAAATGCCCTATTTCATTATGCATAGAGCGAGAATCCAAACGCAAAAATGGTCATATTGTTTCGCAAATGTACCTTCGAGCCATAGAAAGAAAGCAAAAAGGTTCAACATTTGAAGGACTGGGCAAGGTAATAGGGGTTGACATTCCGTATGAAGAAAACCCTCTTGCGGAAGTGATTATTGACAACAGCAAAGATACAGCGGCAGAAAAAAATGCCATGGCTGTAAAAAAGGCCATGGCAAAATATCTTAAATTGTAAATTACGGTTGTTGGTTTACGGTTATCGGCTGCCCATCCTGCAAATTGTCCTGTTTTAAGTTGGTAGCCGACAACTGTAAACCGTAAACCGTTACTATCAACCAGGTTTTTAAGGAGTATAACAAATGCCTTTATATGAGTTTAAATGTTTAAAATGCCAGGCCTATTTTGAAATGCTTGTTCTGAATAAAGATGAGGAAGTTGAACTTAAGTGCCCTGAATGTAAATCAGAAGACTTTGAACGTATCATAAGCGCTACTAATTTCGCAATGGGAGACAGCGCTGGTTCCAGTAATAAAACCAGCGCCACAACAAGGACTTGCTCAAGCGGCTCATGTACTACTTATGAAATACCCGGCTGTTCCAGGTAAATTACATCTAAGGAACTATCATGAAGCAAGTCCACAGCCATGAAAAGAAACAATTCAAAAAACTTTTTAAACAAGAAAATATTTCTGATTTTGAAGATAGATTCAAGGTGCTTGAAGTCTTTTTGCAAACCGAACATCATGTTACTGTAAGCGAACTGATTCAGCTTCTTGAACAACATGGATATGAAATAGACTCCGACTTTGTCAGGGAAACGCTTAAGCTTATATGCCGATTTGG
>DAOURZ010000311.1 GCA_030627475.1 Deltaproteobacteria bacterium
GGCGATTGATTTGTTTGAACTCAAGCGTGGCCCAGGAAATTCTTATTTGGTTAGGGATACGCGAAAGAAAAAATCAAGTTAATACTTTAATGACCATCTTGGAGGGGGTTCCAGTAAAATCCGGTTATTAACATATTGAACTAAACCGCTGCGCGGCGGCCCCTACACCAACGTAACAATCATCTTCAACATATTTAACCCAATCAAAATCATCCTTTAAATCTCGTATAGCATCATAGATTCCGATATCTCCTCTATGTTTTATTAATTCATAAAAGAGGAGAACCAGCATGACACCGTTAAGACAAAAAATGATCAATGACATGAAACTTCGTAGATTCGCCATTAGCACCCAAAAACTCTATGTCTATGCAGTCGAAGACCTTGCAAAATATTACAACCGCTCTCCTGCCCTCATTAGTGAAGAAGAGGCCCATTGTTATTTGCTTTATCTTCAGGAAGGAAGAAAGCTTGAATGGGCAAGCTGTAATTGTATGGCAGCAGGATTGAATTTTTTTTATAAAACCACCTTGAAAGAGAAAAATATCAATTTCAAAATTCCAAGAAGAAAGCATACAAGAAAACTTCCTACAATATTTAGTCGATCAGAGTTGATAAAACTCTTTGATGCAACAGACAGTTTAAGAAATCGGATGATACTTACCACCGCGTATTCTGCCGGGTTGCGTGTCAGTGAGGTGGTATCATTAAAGCCTGCACATATTGAATCCAGCCGCAAACTGATCAGGGTCGAACAGGGTAAAGGTAACAAAGACCGATATACTTTGTTATCCGACAAGCTGCTAAAAGATTTAAAGGTATATTGGAAACGATATCATCCCAAGGAATATCTATTTTATCCTACAGGCAATCCCCACAAGCCCTTAACCAAAAATATGGCTTGGAAAATATTTAATAAAGCGAAGCAAAAGGCCGGTCTTAAACGAGGCAAAGGGATCCATTCACTTCGCCATGCCTTTGCAACCCACCTTCTTGAGGACGGAGTCGATTTATATTCAATAAAGACCTTTCTGGGACATAGTTCAATTTCAACGACCATGATTTATTTGCGCCTTACCCAAAATGGTATCAAAAAGATAAAAAGCCCCTTTGATAGATATGAGTCAGCGACTGTGGAGGTTCCAGATGGAAAAGACAATTAATTCATCCCGTGGTGAAAAAAGTCCAGAGATGGCTGATATTTTTTGCAAATATGGTAAAGGGTATATTGAATCACATCCCATGCCCCTGGAACACTACAAAATCATGAACGCTATTGTCGTTTGCCGAACTGCATCTTTAGGAGGACATGTTGAGGTCTGTGATTCTTGCGGAGAAACACGAAACTCCTACAATTCTTGCCGTAATCGTCATTGTCCTAAATGTCAGGCACTAACCAAAGCAAGATGGCTTGAAGCAAGACAGGCAGAACTCCTTCCTGTCCCATATTTCCACAATGTATTTACCCTGCCTCATGAGCTCAATTTGATCATACTTTGCAACAAAAGAATCCTGTTGGACATCCTTTTTAAAGCAGTATCAGCAACCTTGAAAGAGTTTGCTCAAAATCCTACCAGATACAAAGAAGGGGGAAAGATTGGTTTTACAGCGATTCTTCACACCTGGGATCAAAAACTTCGGGACCATTTCCATCTTCATTGTGTGATACCAGCGGGATATCTTTCCAATGACGGTGACCGGTGGATACATTCTAAAAAGAAGTTTTTATTCCCGGTTAAAGCATTATCAAGGGTTTTTCGGGGTAAATTCATGGAGATGTTGGAAGAGGCATTTCAACAGAATAATCTGATTTTTCCTGGTAAAATCTCTGCTATTGGAACTAATGCCGGGTTCAGAAAATTAAAAAAAGAATTATTCTCAAAAGAATGGGTTGTCTATTCAAAACAACCATTTGGTGGCCCCAAGCAAGTTTTGGCCTATTTAAGTCGGTATACGCACCGAGTTGCCATCTCAAATAATCGGATTTTGGACATGGGAAACAACACAATTACATTTTCTTATAGAGATCGTAAAAATGATAATGAAAAAAAGTCCATGCCCCTCAAGGCCAACGAATTTATTCGTCGATTTCTTCTCCACGCTTTGCCAAAAAAACTTATGCGGATTCGACATTCTGGATTTCTGGCAAACCGTTGCAAAAAAAAGGATCTGTTAAAATGTCGAAAGATTCTGGAGCAGAACAACATACCTGAAAAACAATCAAACAAATCGGTAAAAGAGCTCATGTTGGAACTGACTGGCCAGGATATTTCCACATGCCCATTCTGTAAAAAAGGGAAGCTGCAGAAAATGCTTAAAATCCCGGAACAAACTGGCCCTGGTTTTTTTGAACGATTGAATTTAACCACCATGAAGGACACATTATAGCTCAAAAATATTTTGGCCCTGACATTTTGATTTATGCGTTTTAAACGCAAATGGATAGTTGCGCCTTCAGTGGACAAAGGCCTTGAAGAAGAATCTCCATTATTTAGAATTTAGGCCATCAATAACAGAAAAACGGAAAATCCAATGTGATTTATTCAAAAAA
>DAOURZ010000412.1 GCA_030627475.1 Deltaproteobacteria bacterium
TACAGAAAGGGAAAGCCGCTTGTAAGCGATCTTGAATACGACAGGCTTTTAGAAAATCTGCAGAAACTATCCCCGGATCACCCTTATCTTCGTTTAGTAGAACCTGAAAAATTTGATACAAAAAAGGAAGTAAAACATCCTGTGCCAATGCTTTCAACTGAAAAAACATACACAAAAGATGGTCTTGAAAAATTTATTGCCAGGGTTAATAAAGCAGCCGGTAGAATAGGTATCAGCAATATTTTATTCAGCGTAACGCCCAAGCTGGACGGTCTTGCTGGAAGAGATAACGGAACGATACTTGCTACCAGAGGAAATGGTGAAACAGGATATGATATCAGCAAATCTTTTAACAAAGGCATAATTCCTGTTGAAGGCAGAGGACTTGGCCTTGGTGAGTTGGTAATTGTCATGTCCTATTTTAAAGAACACCTGTCTGATGAGTTTGAACATCCCAGAAATATGGTTGTCGGGATAATCAGTTCTGATACTTTAAACAAATTTGCAAAAAAAGCCCTTCAAGAAAATATGGTGCATTTTGTTCCATATTCAGTTCTGCCAAAATGGACAGGCACCGCTGCCGAACTTTTGAAAAACATAGAGAAAATTACAATAGATCTCACAGCAAAGACAGATTACCCTATAGATGGAATGGTTGCTGAGGTTACCAATAAAGATGTAACAAACTACATGGGAGCCACAGCTCACCACTACAGATGGCAAATAGCCATAAAAACAAAGGGTAAAACAGCAATAACAACTGTTAAAAAAATTGAATGGCAAGTAGGAAGAACAGGAAATATTACCCCTGTATTGGAAATCAGACCTGTTTATCTTTCAGGAGCTACAATCCGGAACGTTACAGCCCATCACGCAGGTCTTATACAAAAAAAACATATCGGTGTCGGAGCGGAGATTGAGGTTGTTAGAAGCGGCGAAGTAATTCCAAAGCTTGAAAATGTTGTTAGTGTTGTTAATGTTGTTGCGGAGTCAGATGAAAATATAATACCGGGACAATGTCCTTCATGCGGGAAAGACACCGCATGGAATAATGATTTTCTAAAATGTAATAACAGTTCATGCAGAGCTCAAATAGAACAACGCATCAGCCACTGGTTTAAAACTCTTGGTAATGCTGACTGGTTTGGAATAAAAACAATTAAGAAGCTTGTTAAAAATAATTATGACTGCCTTAAAAAAATTTATTCTATGAGTGAAGATGATTTTAAAAGTACAGGTTTTGGTCCTGTTCAATCAAAAAATCTTAAAGAAGCCATTGACATAAGTAAGAACAAACAGGTTGAAGATTGGCGGTTTCTAGCGGCATTCGGAATATCTAATCTCGGAAAAGGCGACAGCAGAAAACTGCTTTCTCATATGAAAATTGAAGAACTTATAGATGCAAAAGCAGAAGATATTAAAAATCTACCTGATTTCGGCCCGATTACAAGTAACGCAGTCGAAGAAAGCATAAAAACAATTAAACCTGTAATAACTCACATGTTAAACATTGGTTTTAATCTTGAAAAAACACTTCTTGCAAAAGAACAAACAAATATAGATAGCGCAATTGTCGGAAAACATGTTGTATTTACCGGCAAAATGAATTACGAAAGCAGAGAAAAAATGCAGAAAGAAGCGAGAAGGCTCGGCGCAATAGTTCAAACCTCAATAAGCGGCAAAACTGATTATCTGATCTATGGGGAAAAGGCAGGCTCAAGCAAAATTGAAAAAGCAAAAAAAATGAATGTAATAATTATATCGGAAGAAAAATATAATAAATTGATTAATAGAAAAGATTAGGAACGTGGATGAATGAACTTCCACAAGCAGGCGTAATATAA
>DAOURZ010000441.1 GCA_030627475.1 Deltaproteobacteria bacterium
ATATTCTTTAGCTTGCATTTATAAAAAGACTTACCTTTTCCGGGTTTAACAAAGTTAAACTGCACAATAACATATGGTTCACCATTAATCTCAATTTTAAGACCTTTTCTCAGATCACTGCTTTCATACATGTATTAGAATTCCTCCTTGATATTGGTCGAGTGAGAAGATGGTTAACTACTCGACGACTCTGCAAAGAACTTTTTCAGCTCTGCGTATTTCTTCAACAAACTGCCCTACCCTTTCAAGATCCTTTTGGAATCTTATGGGCTTTCCTTTAAAATCCAAAAAATTGGTTCCTGTGCAACTGTCCACACCGACAGGCGAAACACGCATGATACCATCAAATACATTATCAGGCGATAGTCCGCCTGCAAGAATAACAGGTATGCTGCTTGATTTGACCAACTCTGCAGCCGTGTCCCAATCACAAGTCCTGCCGGTTATGCCGACAAAACCTTTGACCGGCTGGTTTTCCAAACCGCAATTAGATGATTTTACAAGCAATGTGTCGGTTAAAAAATAATCACTTACAGGCTCGAACATCCGTGCAAGTTTAATTGATGTAATCTGATTTTTCATCCCTGGCTGAGTTATCGGAATAGAACGCATAAGCTTGATTTCAGGAAACTTTTCTTTAATATTTTGCTGTAAAACGATCAAATCTTCACAATTCTCACATATACTGTAACTGCTTGCTATGTCCTCACAAAGATGAAGTATATTCGGCCTGTAATAATCCAGTGCCCGAAAAATATTATTCAGTTCACTGAAAAGCATGATCAAGCTACTCATCGAAGGTGTAGAGTTTACCAGGTTTATTGTTTCTTTAACAACAGGAATCCGCCATTTCTCGTCAGAAACAATAACACTGCCGATACGATCCACCCCAAGTTCGATGAGCTTTTCAGCTTCAGATGGAGTTTGCACTTCATATATTTGAATGATAACATTTCTCATCTATCCTGATCACCCTGTATATCCTGTCAAAAAAAAAATTAAAGTTGACATTTTTTGAGGTCTTTAACATATTCAACTTATTTGCGCAAATTGTTTGGAAATGTGAACGAATTAACTTCCGCAACTATGCATCACAGACTCAGGCCACCTTATGACCAATCTCAAATCTGTGCGCCTACTTGATGAAGTTAATTCGTCCACTTTCCTAACTTTTCAAAACCGCCGGATAGGCTATCAACTTAAAGCGGAACACTTTCCGCCATTTTGGCTCTATGGTAATTTCACAATTAAGCGAAATCCAGGGAGTTGTCAAGGAGTTGCTAACTGCCTGAATTCACAGGCTGTCCCGCCTTACGTTGGTAGCCGCCGGATAACGATGGAATGGGAATAAATACAAATGAATGAAAACAATACATCAAATTTCAACATTCGTTTTAATGATGAAAGCACGGATTCACAGTTTCAGGAAGAAACAGAAAATATACGGATAGAAAAACTAAGCAACAGGATAACTTTTTTTTCAGTTTTAATACCATGTTTTATAGCTATTATACTTTTTATAGCATATCTTGATATTAAAAAAAGAGTAACAACGGTTCACGATACCGGAACCACGGAAGTTCAGAATCTTTCAAAGGAGCTGGAAACAAAATTATCCGCTTTAACCTCAAAATATAAAAAAATCGAAGATTCACTTCCCGGAA
>DAOURZ010000470.1 GCA_030627475.1 Deltaproteobacteria bacterium
TCATTGGCTTCTGGTGCCGGTGAGCTTTACGTTCGGCGAGATAAATCGTATTTCATATCCGTAGATCTACCGTGCAGTAACCTTCTCATTTTTAGGCTGCCGACTTCTATTGACAAATCAATTAGTTAAAACAAACAGTGGGTGAAAATATGGTTTCAGAATCAAACTTTGAGAATCCAAACATCTCTAAGTCTCAATATTTTGTTGTGGGTAAAGGTGAAATGTCTTGGAAAGGTCTGACAATTTTGGCTTCAAAAGGAGATATTAATCCATCAAGTAAGATTTTTGTTGGTAGAACATCGGAATGGGTGATAGCTAAAAACATACCGACTTTGTCGCTAAAAATGAGCGAATCAAAGCCAAGTGAGATAGTCGCCAAATATTGTCGAAACTGCGGAAAAGACATTAATGCGAAAACAGAAATATGTACGAATTGCGGAGTGAGACCTTTAACTGAAAGAAACTTTTGTCATGAATGCGGTGTTGAAACAAAACATAATCAAGAGATATGCATTAAGTGTGGCGTTGGCTTCAAAACATTAATATCAAATACCGCAAGTGGCATCCCCCTCAATACAGCGTTTTCTGGTTTACCTCAATATTATCAAGATGAATTTAAGAAAATATATGAATCTAATGAGATATATAAAGGAAAGTGGAATTGGGCAGCATTTTTCTTTGGACCAATTTGGGCGTTAACAAAAGGAATTTGGGTGGCCCCATTAATTGATATTGTAGCGTCAATTGCTACCATGGGAATTGCAGGAGTAATTTATTGGCTCATCTTTGCTGTTCGTGGAAACTACATGTATTACTCCTATGTAACTAAAAATAAGCAGCTACCAATATAAAACAAATCGTTATGAAGGGTTAAGGAAAACGGCAAAAATAGCCGAACCAGCCAATACACCCGACCACAAGGGGCGACGTTTTTTGGGTTTTGCCAATTACGGTGTTTACGTAACTTACCCGAAGTACCAGTTCCCTTGTGGCCGGTGATCGCGACGTTCTGCCTTCAATTCAAGTAGATTTTGAAATCTCATGATGTATTTTGTAACTTATCAAAACGCATGAGTCGTAGTTCAAAGTTACCATTTTTCGGACGAGAGTTTTTCGAATTGATCATCTCTCAATTTTGCGGTTCAGTTTTCAAAAGATACCAAATTTCCGTTAAAAATAATACAGTCATCGACTGTCCGAGTAAACTATTTATTGAAAACCATATCACTTAGTGTTATAGTTAAATCATGAAGCAGTTAATGACAAAACATTTTTCAAAATGGCTATCAAAGCAAAAAGTATCTGAAAAAGATTTGAGTGCTGCCCTTTCAGAACTTCAAGCGGGCTATTTTGAGGCAAGTCTTGGTGGGCATCTATACAAAAAAAGAATTCGATTTGAAGGACAAGGCAAAAGTGGTAGTGGAAGAACGATTATATGCTACAAAAAAGAAGATAGAGCTATTTTCATACATGGATTTGCAAAAAATGAAAAATCGAATTTATCAAAAAAAGAACTCCAGGTTTTCAAAGAATTATCCAAAATTTTACTGGGTTTTTCAGCGGCAGAAATAA
>DAOURZ010000352.1 GCA_030627475.1 Deltaproteobacteria bacterium
ATTTTTCCCAGCAATGTTGAGATTGCAACCTTAGGTGGAACCTTCACAAGCAAATGAACATGATCTGGTTGAACATTTAACTCAACGACCTCACAACCAGATCTCTCCGTATGAGCATAAATGCTCTTATAAACAAACTTTCCGATATCACCTTTTAATACTCGATACCGATATTTAGGAACAAAAACTATATGGTACTGGCAATACCATAAAACATGTGATAACTTTTGAAATCTGCTCATTTGTTTTCTCCTTCCTGGATTGCAGGAACAACTCAATTAGGAGATACATCTGGGCAGATATCTACGCAAAACTTTTTTTACCCCCGCCCATAGGGCGCGGCTATCTGAGCTCTAATATAACATACTGATATTTAACGATTAATCCCACATTATGTAAATATATACTCAATATTATCAGATAGATACTCATTTCACTTTTTTGTATTGCACCCTATTTAAACCACCGGAGTTCAAAATATGGATCTTTATTAGCGGACTTATCACAACGGTTGTATTTTTCCTTTTTGCGTACATATTAGATGGAAAGGAGCTCCAAGGATGACAGCATTAGGTGTATTATTTATTATACTAAGTATTATAGGTGTTATTGGAATCATTTATGTATTGACTCATAAAGAGTACTTCAAAGACAAAAAAGCTTGAATTCCAATCGCACGATAGGTTCTTACTTATCAATACGGGTTCCTTTTTTAACAGTTCACGGTTAACTGTTAAAAGGCTTCAGTCATTGCATATACCTCGAAAGGCCACAAATAACAATTTTTCGCTGGCCATGAGCATCAATAGCAGCATTGCTCAGGCTTGCAATAGCCTGCTATCCCACGCCTTGCTCTTTATGCTCATTGCTCACCGAAAAAAGCGCAATCTATGACCTTCCGAGGTATAGTTCATTGAAAAAACCGACAACCGTGAACCGTAAACATATTTACTTCGCACATTCTCCGATTATCAGGAGACCAATCCACTTTTCATCAACCTTCTTCAAATCATCAAGAATTGTTCCCAGTGTACTCCTCAGCACCTGCTCTTTTTCCGGATAACCTGCGTAATAGACCACAGCCATAGGAAGTTCAGGCGGATAGTATTTCTTGAATTTCTCAACAAGTTTATCTATTGAAGAAAGCGCCATATAAAAGACCATTGTTGTCTCATATTTTGAAATATCTCTTAGGATTTCATCCCCTTTTTCATACGAATCTCCAAACAAGGAAGATGGCGCCGTAAGCATAACAAATTTTGTATTTTCACCGGTCATAGTCCTTTTCAAAGCAGCGCTTGCTGCATTGAATGCACTCATACCGGGAATGACCTCAAAGTATCTATCGTCAAATCCTTTTAACAGCCGGTGAAGAGATGGACCATAAACGCATGGGTCGCCTCCGTCCATCATCACTACTGTTTTGCCATCCCTGATTTGTTGCATTACAAAATCCTGAACCTTTTTTGTTTGTTTTTCAACTTGTTGAAGCCATTGTTTATAATCTGTTTTTTTTATTTTTTTTGCTTTTCCGCCATATATTCCCTCCCAGGGATTAAATGCTACCTTTTTCGGATCTATAGATTTGCCAAATCTCCCAAATTTTTTCGGCATTCCCGGAGAACATAGAATAACATCTGCCTTTTCAATAATAGCAAGAGCTCTTGGCGCTGTGAGATCAGACCCGGCCGGTCCCATTCCCACAACATAAAGTTTTCCTTCTTCTCCTGCATAACTGACAGACACAATAGAACAAATAATCAGAAAAAAAACCGGTAATACCATCTGATACTTTAATCTTGCCCTTATTTTTTTTTCCATTTTTACCTCTTAAAGTAAGTTAAATCATACGTTGCCATTATTTACCGGATTCCCGACTTTGCGGGAACCCAGCATTTATTGCCATTCCTTATTGAAAAGCAACCTTTTTAAAACCGGAATTTGACTTTGCCCATAACAATTCTTCCGGGTGACACTGAATCATAATCTTCGTATTCGCCAAATATATACTTTTTATCAAAGATATTCTCCACAGTTAAAGACAGCTTCACATAATTGAACAATTTTCTGGAAACAGACAGATCAAAGGTGGAGAAGTCTTTCAACTCAATTGTGTTTTCAATATCCTGATATCTTTTGCCTCGATAGTTATAACTAAGGTTGACATCCAGGATTCTTGGATCAGAATACATCACACCAGCTCTGGCTTTATGCTTTGGATAGTCGTCTATAAGATTACCTTCATTTTCAGGATTAACCGGATC
>DAOURZ010000196.1 GCA_030627475.1 Deltaproteobacteria bacterium
ACAAATCATTGCGGATCGTGAACTGCACTACCGGATCAAACGCCACTCTAAAGGAACGGAAAAGAGTCTGGCCGTTATTCTTAACGGCAAGGAATACACGCCGGAGGAGATATCGTCTAAGATACTTGAAAAAATTCGAAATGATGCGGCAAAGTCCCAGAAAGACGAAATAAATTATGCTGTAATTACTGTGCCCGCGTATTTCAACGACAAGCAAAAACATGCTACCAGAACCGCTGCTGCCCTGGCCGGATTAAAAGTCCGCAGATTACTCCCCGAACCTACGGCCGCTGCTATATCCTTTGGAGTAGACAATGTCAAAGGGGACGAGGCCAAAACTGTCCTTGTATTTGATTTTGGAGGCGGTACCTTTGACCTGTCCGTTCTTACTATCAGCGGCGGGCAGTTCATTGAGCAGGGCAAGGGCGGCGACATGTGGCTTGGAGGCGAGGATATTGATCGTTTTATAACTGATTATGTTCTGGCGGAAACCGGCAAGGAAAACCAGATCGACGATATGAAGGAATTTATAAAAAATCAGGATAAGAAACAAAAAAATCTTTTTCTCGGAGAACTGAAAACAAAAGTGGAAAAAGCCAAAATCAGATTAAGCGACGAGGATGAAGCATATATTGAGATATTGGGTATTCTGAAAGATAGTGACGGTGACAGCATTGACGTGGACGTGGAATTGACACGAAAACAATTTAACGAAATCATAGCTCCTGTTGTCGATACTACCATCAGACTTAGCCGAAAGATACTCGAAGATATTCATTTTACCCCTGACCTTATCGACAATGTCCTTCTCGTTGGTGGAAGTTCACGAATTCCAAAGGTAGTTGAAGCAATGAAACAGGAGTTCGGAGATGAAAAAGTGCTGGTGCATGAACGCCCGATGCTCGCCATTGCAGAGGGTGCTGCCATCTTGAGCCATCGGCTGGCTGATACCTATGAATGTCCCAATTGCGGCAAGACAGTTTCCCAGTCGGACAAGGTGTGCAAGAGTTGCGAATTTGATCTGGAAAAATATATTCTTGAACAAGGAGTTATTGATATTGTCCACTCCGCCGCTCATGATTATTACATTTATCTTGAAAACAACGAAAAACATTTATTTGTTGAAAAGAATACACCCCTTCCTTTTGAAAAGACCGAAGTGTTCAAGCTGGTACATCCTGAGCAGAAACTGGTACACATGAAATTTATTAATGTTGTAAACGATGCAGATGAACCTATCGGTGATCTCTGGCTTGGCATTGATATGGATGATGAGAAAGATGAAAAAAAGAAAAAGGATGCTCTTCATGTGGCTATTACCCTGAAGATTGATGAAAACAATCTTATCGAAGTTACAGCTATTCTGAAAGAATATCCTGAAATTCAGTTATCACAGACGCTCTCCAGAGGAAAATCTGATGAAAAGCTCTTTCTTTCTCTGGAAAAAACAATTGCCGAGGCCAACCGCAAGAAGTATTCCGAGTACACAATAATAGACCTCCTCTATCGATCTTTGTCAATTATCAAAAATATTCATAAAGTAGTTAATCAACAGACAGGAGAAGTGAATGAATCAATGTACAAGCTATCTGCCATGAAAATTGAAAAAGCAGATAGGATGGCTGTCGAGGGGCACAACAGTAAAACTTCTATTTATTACGCAAAAACAGCTTTTCACAGTTTCGGCCCGGCGATTCCCTCCAAAGATCAAGCAGATATCCGCAAAAAGATGAAGCACCTGGAGGAGATGGATGAACATGGAACATATGATGAAAATGTTAAAGCTCTCAGGAATTTTGAGAAATCAGTTGACAAGCTCGGAGGGGTCAATACTCTGATGCAGATTCAAAAGGCTGGAGATATCTGTATGGAGACGCAACCGTCAAAGGCCCCTAAATTTTATCGATGTATAGAAGATATTCTGGAAGAATTCAAGAATGGTAATAAGAAAAAGGCTTCTGAGTTGCTAACCGGAATAATGCCGGAAACTTATGCTATCATAAATAAGTTTGAGGCAAAAACCGGTGTAATTTACAAGGATATTGCCAAATAAATGACTTCTGAAACTGTTTGTCCTATATGCGGTCTTTCGTCTATACCATCTAACAGAGCTCAATGTCCTCAGTGTGATGCGGATCTGACCTGTTTCATGGTTCTGGATTCACTTCATGATGAACCTGTCAGAAAAAATACCGGATCAGGAAAACAGGTAATTTTACTTGTTGCCGCCAGCCTTGTTCTTTGCTTGATCTGCGTTTTGTCTGCGTATCAGCTTTATTTATTAAAGCAGCTTGAAAGCCGGATTTTAGATCGAAAAACATCTTTCATTGATACCTTGCCGGATGTAGGAGTGAAGCGCTTTGTGATAGATCAACCGGAAGTGCACACAAACGGAGTTGCCGAAAACAAGGCCATAATCAAAATAAAAGAGGATATTGAAGGGCAGTTGGTTCCGGTAAAACTTTCGGAAAAAGCAAATATTGGAACCGGTATTGAGCCTGTTCCGGTAAAATCTTCGCAAAAGGTGGACATTGGAACCGGCCTTGATGGAGATAGTAAGTTTTTGATATATCGGGCGACTGAAAAGGATACTTTGTGGGATATTTCACAAAAATATTATGGCTTGGGAGACTATTATCCTGTCCTTCTTGAGCATAATTCTCATCTGGGAATTTACGACATCGGAGACGGGATACAGATGAAAATTCTCAAAGATACTGCCATGGCACGAGACATATATAAAAAAATTATTAAAAAAAAAGGAAACAGCATATATTGGTATTACACCGTAGCGGAAGGTGATACACTGCGGTCAGTCGCCGGCAAATTTTACAAAACAAAAAATATGATAAAACTGATCACGGATCTCAACCAGGAACTTGATTTGAGTCCCGGTCAGCATATCAGGATACTGTTGAAATAGATGGTTATGAAAAAAAAGAACAAAAGTTTTGAATCAATATTGGCAAGGGCTGAGAAGCTATTTGACAGGGGAAACTATCTGCTGGCCGAAAAGGAGTTTAAAAAGGCAGAGAAGATAGAAAAACAAAACAATATTATTGAAAAGCTCAAAACATGCAAAAAAGAGACAGAAAAGCTCAAAGTAAAAGATCTGATAAAAAGAGCAAGGAAATACACCCAAAAAAAGCAACCCGGAAATGCTCTTGAGTGTTTTGAGGAAGCTTACAAGATTTCCGGAGAAGATAGTATTTGTGAAAGAATAGAAAATCTAAACAGAATATTGCATGACAGTAACATAGAAAAAGCTGCAAGAAATGCTGAAGTTGCCGGTCAATACCGGAAAGCAGCCGAGCTTTACGAAAAAGCGTTTGCCAGCTCGAAACAAGATGCCCATCTTTTGAAAAGAGCGCTTTGCCTTGTTAAGGCGGAGAGATACGAGGAGGCAGTGTCAGTCTTCAAAAATTTGCCTCTTACTGATTCTTGCTTTCTCTACAACTACGGTTACGCCCTTGCCAGGGTGGGTCAGTATTACAACTGTCTCAAAGTATGGGATGATATCGCTGAACAGGACAATAATTTTTCTGAACAAAAAGAAGTAGTTAGTTCTATATTGGCAGATGACATATTTGACAGGTTTAACAGTACCGGCGATTTTGCCAGGCTATACAAAGAAGGAAAATATCTTCTTGATGTGACCGGCCGGAAAGATCTGGGCGAACTTGTTGAATACTGCAAGTATGCCTGGATAAAAGAACTCTGGACGGATGAACAATATGAAACGATATGGAATCTGGTTTTTGATTTTCCTGCCACAATAGAACCGGCTCTTATTGCGCTTTATGCAAAGACTTGCTTCAAACTGGCGCAAAAATCCGGAACTCATACTCATACTCATACTCATACTCATACTCATACTCATACTCATTTATCTAATCTTTCGATGTTCTGGCTCACAGCAGTGTATAATCACG
>DAOURZ010000221.1 GCA_030627475.1 Deltaproteobacteria bacterium
CTCCGGCTTCTTCAGAAACTATAGCTGATAAGACCTGATGGCCTGTATAAAACCTAAATTGAGCGATTTTTTATTCAATCTGCGCCGATCTCTTGCGCATAAAGGTTTCGCAAAAATCCTCGACATATCCACGGGTATGCCTGCGGTTTTTGCAAATCCTTATGCATCAAGATCTCAGCACATATCTTCGCAAAAAATCGCTCAACTTAGGTAATACAAACCTTTTTTAAATACTATAACATGTTGAATTTTCTTCAATTTTTTCCAAATTTGATAGCTCGACGACTCACTCGTTTAACGATCTTTGCATGCATAGTCGTATTGATTTTCCTGACATTTTTAATCATGTCATGTTCTAATGCCCGGGAACAACAGTTTAATTCTCTTGCCGACAAGGGCAGGATTCATTTTGAGAGGCATGAATATGTTGATGCGCTGAATGTATGGAAGCGAGCAGCCGTCATCAAACCGGATTCCGCTTCTATTTACCACCAAATCGGACTTGCATATCTCCGTTTGTCTGATTTGCGTAAAGCCGGGTTTTCCTTTCAAAAGGTAATCAGTATAAACCAGGATGCGCTGGATGCCCGCATAAACCTGGCAAAGATTGAGCTGATATCATTCGACCTGGTCGAAGCAAAAAAAAATATAAATCACATGCTAACCGTTGCCCCGGATAATCTCGAAACTCACGTCCTTTACGGTGATCTCCTTTTTTTGGAAAACCGGCTTGATATGGCGGAAGAGACTTATCGCAAGGCTCTCCGGCTTGAGCCGGAGTCAGGGACAGCCCTTCTCAAATTGGCTGCGTGTTGTCTCGCAAAGGGAAAGACGGCAGAAGCCGACAGTCTCTATGAAATCGCCGCCTCTGTTGAATCGAATGGGCCGGATGCGTTTGTTGAGCTGGGCAATTACTGCGGAATCAGAGGAAATCTTGAAAATGCCGAAAAGCACTTGTTGCATGCCGTATATATAGAACCTGAAAATCTTGCGTATCAAGAAAAACTGGCAGAATTCTATTCTGAAACAGATCAATATGACAAGGCATTGGAGATATTAAATCAGATTTCAGGAAAGAGCCCGGGCAACTTAACTGCAAAAAAAGCAATTGCCGAAATCTTCCTGATACAGGGGAAGCTCAATCAGGCCGGCTCAGTCCTGGAAGAGCTTTCCGAAAACGCAAAAATGGACGTTGAAGTTAACCTTCTTAAAGGTAAATATTATATGCTTAATCTGCAAACCGTGCATGCCGTCAGCAACTTTCAAACGGTGGTCGATATTGAGCCGAATCTCCCCCTGGGACACTATCTGCTGGGACTTGCCTACCTCAAGGGCAACCACATCCATTTGGCGCAAAAGAGCTTTGTGCATGCGCTTACGCTCGACCCATACTTTTCGGAGGCTGATCTTGCACTTGCGGATTTCTACTACAAGAGGGAGGAATATGAGCTGAGCTTCGCACACGCAAAAAGAGTCTCTGACAGAGAGCCTGAAGATTACAGGGCGCACATGATTGTGGGCAACATACTCTTGCGCCGGGAAGAATATGATTCGGCATCAAAAAGGTTTCAGGCTGCCAGGAAAATCCACCCCGAATCTTTGATGCCGTTGTATTACATGGCAATGGCATTCGAATTTTCAAATCGTACGGAAGACTCTCTCAAGTTGTACGAAAAGGTGTTGACACGCAACAACGAGCTGGCAGACGTTGCTCTGAGGTATGTGCGGCTTTTGGCGCGTGTCGGAAAAACTGATCAGGCTGAAAAATTCTGTTTGGATAGAATAGAAAGCTTTCCCCAAAACGGATTTTTCTATCATATACTCGGCGAGGTCTACCTGCTTGAAAGTAAAAAGGATAAGGCATTATTGAATTTTAAAAAAGCTGTTACACTTGATCCGCAGATGGCATCTTCCTATGTCCGGTTGGGTCGGATATATGACGAAAAGATGGAGGTAGCAGCACAGATCTCGCTTTATGAAACCGCTCTGCAAACATCTCCGGATTTTCTGGAGGCATACGAAAAATTGGCCTCGGTTTATCTGCAGAAAGGCAATATCGAAAAGGCTATCGGCACGTATGAAACAGCCTTGGAGAAAGCCCCTGGGTCTCCGTTGATCGCCAATAATCTGGCGTGGCTGTATCTTAAATACAATAAAGATTTGAATAAAGCGCTCACACTGGCAGAGTCAGCGTACGAACAGCTTCCCGATGATCCCTGTGTGGCAGACACATTGGGGTGGGCATACTACAAAAAAAATCTTCCCACAAGGGCAATTTGGCACTTGACCGCCGCAGTTTCGGGCATGCAGGAAAATCCGTTGACTTACTATCATCTTGGTATGGCTTATCACAGTAATAACGAAAAAAATGTCTCAGTATCACACCTCAAAAAGGCCATTACTCTGGGACTGGAAAACCCTTATCGGGAGCGGGCGACAGAGATTCTTAACGAACCTGTCGAACCCGACAGGCGAATAAAACAAATCTCCCCACCACAGGCGAACGGGGTATTAAAGTTATAATAAAAACATTGCTGTAACGCCCTTTCAATTTGCCTATTCGGCTACCAACTTAAAGCGAAACACTTTTCTGCCATTTTGGCTTTATTGCAATTTCCATAATCATGCAAAATCAAAGAATTGATAACCGATTGAATTTACAGCCTGTCTCGCTTTACATCGGTACCCGCCTATTCTAAAACAGAAATGACAATCCATGAAAATATGTTGACACAATATAATCGTTACTCTATTCTTTAGATTAATATTCCTTATTACAAAAACTTTGAATGATTAATGATATCAAAAAATAACCTCAAAAATTGTATCCAGAAAATCCTGGTTTTTCAGCAAAATGGCAGGGGAGAAAGCAAAATACATGGAATCACAAAATTTGGAGAAAACCTCTTTAACCTGCAAATAATATCAATTGATGAACTCCTGCCCCCTGTAATTGACGATTCAATCAAATATCTGCCTCATGACATTAATGCCGATCTGGTATTGGATTATCTTATACATCCCGACCTTTCACATGATCTTGGAGTTATGTGTATAAATAAAAAAATGCCTGTGATCGCAACAGGTAAAAAAATGCACATTAAAGGCGTGCTTACGCCTCCCACATGATGCAGCCTGTCAAGGCAGGTCTGCCTTGGTCTTTATGGAGAGAAATTCGGCTCGCCGGAATTTTCCATTAAAATTGCTGCCGGAAGGATTGCCGATATCAAAATACTAAGGGGCGCTCCCTGCGGCGCTACGTGGGAAGCATCTGAGCGCATCCTAAACCTGTCCGTGCAAGATGCTGTTGAACGTATCAGCCTGGAAACACAGTTTTTTTGCAAAGCTGACCCTTCAAGATGGGATCCTATTTATGAAAAAAATCCTGTCCATTTTGCAGGCGAACTACACAAGGCAGCGTTCAGAAAAGCCATAGGGTTCGCACAAAAATAACTTCACATTTTAAGCGCCGATGCATACCGCCTAACTGCGTGCGAAAGCTCGGAATATCCCGATATTCCTGCGCTTACGCGCCTTGTCAGACGGATGCCCCAACACTTAAAATTGCGAACTTATTTTTGTGCGAACCC
>DAOURZ010000093.1 GCA_030627475.1 Deltaproteobacteria bacterium
AAAACCCGCCCCTACTGATTGAATTTAGAGGCTGTCCCGCTTTACGTTGGTAGCCGTCGATTCCTATTATAGAAACGTCCGAATGCCGCATTTTCGGCACACTTTCGCACTTTCGGGACATCCATTGGTAAACCAGTAACTCATTCGAGTAGCTGATAGTTTCTCTAACGCTGAGAGGATCGGACTTACAACCGCAAATTCTCACGTTGGCGTTGCTCAACCGGAAGACCTTTTTCAATTCAGTAAAATAATTTGGTTCAGTTTTCCTTCCCTCGCAAACGATGGGTACAACATCATATGAGGCTTTCTGTGCCCGCCGGCAATGCAACGATTCAACTTTTCGCTTCTTCCTCTTGTGAAACAGGTTGTCGGTATCCATCAAACTCAAGATGGCACATCTTGTGTACCATTTCTGTTGTATCCAATTTTACAGATTCCTCCTGGTTTTGAGATTGCTTTCTTTGTTTTCGTTAGAGCACTACATGCTCATCTTAATAAGCCAGTTTTTAAAAATGGGATCAACTACAGTCCGGACGCCTGTTTCATAATTTTTTTCAATCAGGTCTTTTTTAGACAAACAATCAAGGCTTTGTTGTATTCCTCCGGTTGAACCAAGGTTATATTGAGACATATAGCTTGCAGAATATACTTTTGCTGTCGGCTCTATGGATAGTGCTGAAAGAAGAGTAATCTGCTTTATTGTAAGTCCTTGCAGAATTGATTCAAAGACGATTCGTTCGCTTTCCATAACAACTTGATTAATTGCAACTATATCCTTTTGCGTCACTTCTTTGTCAATTTCTTCATAGAGAAAAAAACAAAATTTTTGCATATAATACGGATGGTTTGATATCAGTTGAGAAATTCTCGAGGCTTTTTCTTCGCTGATTCGTTTTTCCGCTTTTTTGAATTGTGATATTATAAAACAGATCAAATCGTTATAAGGTAGTGGTTGCAGCTCATAATTGAGAGCGCTTTGAAAAAAAGGTCTTTTTCGATCGTTAAAAATATCAAGCAAGATACGTCTTCTGCTTCCTATGAAAAAAAAAGAGCACTGAATTTTTTGGATATATTGCCTTAAAATACCTTCTGTCCCAATTGAATTGGGAACTTCGGTAATTTCTTGAAATTCATCAAAGGCTATATGAACGTCAAGGTTGACATCATCAACAAATTTTTCAAGAGAGCTCATCGTTTCTTCAAGAATTTTTATTCCGTCTGTTTTAAATGCAGTCTGAACGGAGACCGAGATTCCACCATCAGGGCCCGGAGACAAAACAGGCCTGAAGGATGTGATGAAGTTTATAGCTTTCTGAAACAAACCTTTGTTTTTTTGAGTTATGGCGTAGATTGATTTAGCGATTCTTCCAGCAATTTCTTCAACTGAAGTAACCCCGAAAAGATCACAATAAGCCGTCAATGTGCCATGAGACTTGAGGTTGTGCTGCACTCTTTTTGTAAGCGATGTTTTGCCGTATCGTCTGGGGGAAAACAGAACAACGTTTGCATTGGATTTAGCATAAGAAACAAGATCTGCAAGCTCTTTTTCCCGATCGCAAAAAGGAGCGTCCACAGGTATTTCTTTTGCTGTATTTAGGCAACTTACTTAAAGCATGGTTTCTTGCTTATTTCAAGCAAAAAAGCTTTTCCTGACTTTCTGTCGAATACAGACAAAATGATCGAACAGGTATTGATCTTCGGATTAAAGAGCAAAATCCCATCTATTGAAATTAAGAAACGTGGTATGAAACGAATTATCAGGGGCATGGAGGGTCAAATCGGATATTTTATATTTTTGGATCACGGTAAGGAACGTGGACGAAATAACTTCCGCAAGCAGGCGCACAGATTGGGGTCGAATTTGCCCCCAAGTCTTACTGCCTGAGTCCGGCATCAATATTTTCCGCCTCTTCTTCAGGAGGAAGATTTGGCTTTATCAGGAAATTTTTCTGAAGGGACCGAACAACTTTATCTATTTTATTTACACCATTTCTTATTTCTTTAATTCCATTTTTTGCAGAATGAGTAATTTCGGGGATATCATAACTTTCTTCAACTTGTGTTACTATCCTTTTAATGCTTGAAACACTTTCTGATAATTCATTGCCTATTTTTTTTATTGTTACCAGGTTGTCCTGTACCTGGTCCATTATTTCAGGGGTCTTTGAGGACGCTTTCGTTATGTTTTCAAGGAGCTGACTTAATTTATCAAGATTGCCAAGAATTTTATCCAATATTACTCTGGATCTGATTATTCCCCCGATAGTGCCTTTCCCTGCTTCTATATCCTTTGCAACTCTCTCAAAACAAGAAAGCGTTCTGCTGAAACTATCAATTAAGGCAAATAAAGGTCCTTGGGGATCTCTCATTATTTGAGCGAGTTCTGCAACATCCTGTATTGCGGGGATAACCATTTTGGCTGTTTTTTCTACCTCAAATTCTGCAAGAATATCGGAAACGGACTTCTTCTCCATGGAAGGGATTTCGCCGCCTTGTTCGATCAAGGTAGCATCAGCGCTGCCAGGTATTATGGAGACGTATTCAGAACCTATAAAAGTCGGACTTTCAACAATTGCCACGGAATCCGTTCTGATCCTGGACGAATAATCTTCCAAAATAATCATTTTAACTTTTACTTTATTTTCGGTAAGGATGATTTTTTTAATTTTCCCAATATCTGCTCTGTATAGTTTAACGGCAGCATTTGCTTTAAGATTATAACTCTCATCAAATGTTGTATAATAGGTAATATATGTTTTAAACCAGTCCTTGCCTCTGCTTATCATAACCAGCACAGTAAACAGAAGGAGTACAATGCCTATCACAAACATTCCGACTATTTTTTCTTTTTTATTGTAATCAACTTCCATAGCAAATTAATTAATTAATTGATAAAGTTCCATCTTTGAGCAATATTTTTTTGTTGGAAAATTCTTTAATAAAATCTTTGTTATAAGATATAAAAACAAGGGGAATTCTGGCCAAGACCATATCTCTTGAAACCTCGACAAAACGATCAAAGTTGGCATGTCCTATGAAGTCTTCAGGACGTTCAAGGAGAAGTATATCAGGAGACTTGACAAGCTCGCGTATTGCAATGGCGATTCTCAAGTTTACACTGCTAAGTCTTCCGGGACGCATATCAAGCTTATCGTAAATACCAAAGTTTTTGCATAATTTTTTCGTTGTTTCATCTAAAGACAGCGAAAGTGAATTTTCAAAATAGTATCTCGAATAAAGAAGATTTTCCCTTACGGTTATATTGCTGATCATTGCTGAATCCGAAGCAATATAGCCTATCTTTTTTTTACAGGAAAGAAGGTTTCGGTAATCTGAAAAATCTACTTTTTTATCTTTAAAGTAGAAAATACCGGATACAGGTTTAACAAGCATTGCGAGCGTTTTTAGAAACATGTGGGCACGATCTGGAAAATCAGCATTTATTGCAAAAGCATTATCCTTTGAAAGAACAAAATTCAATTTATCGAAGCCGCAATCTTTCTCTGGGGAGTCAATAGTATAATCAACAAGATTGATCAGATACATTTGTTTTTCATAATTACTCAGTTACATGTAAAACAATATTGATATGATAACATTGATGACAAGGCAGTAAAAAAAACATTCAACAGCCGCTTTGGAGTTGTTGACCGGCACGTCTGTAATAAGTTTTTTTATACTGAAACCATGCTTAAGGCAGGTAGCCGCAATTATAATTCCAAAAAACATGGCTTTTATAATTCCAACAACAATATCAGTAGCGGTAATAGCCCTGCCTATCTGAGCCATAAAGTTACCCATGGTAATATGTGTAAATATCCAGATTACCGAATACCCACCGATAATAGCTACTATATCAAAAACAATAAAAAGGCAAAGCATAGCTGAAGTTATTCCAATAAATTTTGGAAGGCAGACTATACGCATCGGGTCAATTCCTGCCATTTCGATTGTATCTATTTCATGAAACGTATTCATAAAGCTGATTTCTATGGTTACGGCGGTTGCTGATCTTAATATGACTAAAAGAGCTGTTACTATGGGGCCAAGTTCTCTTACAATAAGCATTACCATCGTTTTTCCGAGATCGTATTGACCTGAAATTTTAGCAAATTGTATGATCAGCATACTTCCAAAAACAAGGGCTATCGGAATAATAATAGGTAAAGCCTGAACACAGGTAAAATAAACCTGCTCAAGGCTGATTCTTCGAACAAGAGCTCTGCCAGCCTTGGGTCTTTGCAATATGAGAACAAATATTCGGCAGGTAAAGGCGAATAAGTTTAAAATGTGGTTTAAGGTGCTTGTGGCTTTTCTGCCTATATATCCTGCGATGTAATCCATTTTAACTCATCGAACTATTCGAAAATATAGTTAGGAACGTGGGCGATCTTTTATTGACTTGCATGGAATCTTACAATATAAAAATTTAAAAGGTCAACAAAATTAGATAGCTATTGCCCAAAGGAAAACCAGAAAATTTTTCAGGTTCAAGGAAAGGCGTTTTATTTATATGATTGCCATTATAAACTATGATGCAGGCAACCTTGCAAGTGTGGAACGGGCTGTTTCATACCTGGGCTTTAAGTGTATTGTTACAAATGACATAAAAACAATCTACGGTGCGGAGCGGATAATATTTCCCGGAGTTGGTGCCGCCGGTACTGCAATGGATAGCTTGAAACGTCTTGCGCTGGATTTAGCTATAAAACAGGCAGTTGTTGACGGCAAACCAATACTTGGCATATGTCTCGGCACTCAAATAATTATGGAATACAGCGAAGAGAATGAAACACAGTGTCTTAAAATAATAGATGGAGTTGTTAAGGCCTTTCCGCCGGATATTAAATCAGGAGACGGCAGCCGGTTAAAGATTCCTCACATGGGGTGGAACGGCCTGGAAAACATTAAAAAGCATCCGGTTCTTTCGGATTTGCATGAGGATGATGAATTTTACTTTGTTCATGGATACTATCCGTATCCAACCAATTCGGAACATGTTTTAAGTACAACAGATTATGCGATTTCCTTTGCATCGGTTATTGGATTCAACAATATAATTGCCACACAGTTTCATCCTGAAAAAAGTGGAAGGCCCGGACTGTCTTTTTTGAAAAATTTTTGTCTGTGGAATCCAGGTTAGGACTTTTCGGGTAAATCACTTTTGAGTCTTTAAATTTCTGATAGTATAATTTTATTGAATTATATAGTGCCTGAACGAGGTTTTTGTTTAAGCACCATATAATGCTGCAGGAAGGAAATATGTTAAGTAAACGCATAATACCATGCCTTGATGTTCGTGAAGGAAGAACGACAAAAGGCATACGTTTTAAAAATAATGTGGATATTGGAGATCCCGTTGAAATGGCTCGTTTCTATTATGAAGCAGGTGCAGACGAGCTTGTTTTTTATGATATTACTGCATCACACGAAAAAAGAAATATTATGATTGATGTGGTAAGACGTGTGGCTGAGGAAATATTTATACCTTTCTCGGTAGGCGGAGGAATACGTGACGTAGATGACATGAGGAATGTACTGTTAGCTGGGGCCGAAAAGATAAGTGTTAATTCAGCAGCAGTTAAAAATTCTGAAATTATATCTCAGGGAGCTGAAGCTTTTGGAAGCCAGTGCATAGTCCTTGGTATGGATGTAAAACATGTTGGTGAGAGTGTAAGAATTCCTTCGGGTTATGAAATCGTTATTAATGGTGGAAGAAAGCATATGGGGATTGATGCGCTGAAATGGGCAATTAAAGCACAAAAGCTTGGGGCGGGAGAGATTTGTTTGAATTCTATAGATGCTGATGGAACTCAAAATGGTTATGAGTTGAAACTCACTTCGCTTATTTCAGAAAATGTTAATATTCCTGTAATTGCATCAGGAGGTGCAGGGAAACCTGAGCATCTGTACGAAGTTTTGACTAAAGGTAAAGCAGATGCGGCACTTATTGCGTCAATGGTTCATTATGGCACATACACTGTTTCAGAGATTAAAACATATCTGGATTCATGTGGTGTAAAGATTCGAAAAAGCCGGTAAGGAACGTGGACGAATTAACTTCCCCA
>DAOURZ010000043.1 GCA_030627475.1 Deltaproteobacteria bacterium
ATGCGAGGCAATATCATGTGGATCAGCTCCGGCTTCAACCATTTTTTCACAGATCGCAAAAGCAAATTTATTTGTATTTGAAAAATGAAACGACCCTGTATCAGTTAAAATACCTGTATATATTGAAGTAGCAATTTCGCTGTTATTAATGGGGAAAACCATTTCTGTTAACAGGTTGTATATTATCTCTGTTGTGGCGCATGCAGATGTATCTACAAGATTAAGATTACCGAATTCAGTATTGGTTATATGGTGATCAATATTTATTATTACCGGTATCTTGCTAATAAGCGAAGAGATTTTGCCAATACGCTGAAAATCTGCACAGTCGAGAATAATAGCGGTATCATAAATATTTGTTTCCTTAATTTGATGTACAATTTTTTCAACTGATGGTAGAAACCGATATGCAGATGGAACAGGGCTTTCGTTATAAAAAGTTATATTTTTATTCAGCGCATTAAGAGCAAGCCCCATAGCAATCAACGAGCCTATAGCATCTCCGTCGGGATTTATGTGAGAAACAATTATAACATGATTGCTATTTTTCAGATGCTTTATAATTTTTTTCATTATCAGTTTTTGTAGCTCTGAGCAAGTTATCTATGTGTGAAGCATAGTCAAAAGATTCATCATATAAAAATTCGATATTGGGCATATAGCGCAAACCAAGATGGTGAGCGAGAGTGCGTTTTACATATCCATGGGCGCTTTTAAAGCCTTGCATTGCCCTCTCTGTATTTTTCGGGGCTGAGGTAGTAAAATATATATAGGCTTTTCTTAAATCATTCGACAATTTGACATCAGTAATTGTAACAAGCTCAAGGCGGGGGTCTTTAATATCTTTTTGCAATAAGTCTGATAGAACTTTTTGTATATGACCGCCAACTCTGTCGGAACGTGGAAATGATTTCATAAATTAATAATCTCCATTTCAGTATCAATAATTTCAGCCAGTCCTATCCTGTCGGCAAGATTGAAAATTTTATCAATATTGGAATTTATTACCGCCCGAGCATTGCCAACTATCGCAAAACCTATTTCCGCTTTTTGGTGAATGTCATTTAAACCTGTTTCTGCAACTGATATAATAAACTTGTTTCGTATCCTGGCAATAATGGACTTTACAATTTTCCTTTTGCTTTTTAAAGAACGACAGTCATGCAGCCTTAATGTTATAATTCCAATACCAACAACCATCTAACCCCTAATTCCTGTTTTTTCCTGCTTTTCTCATTCGAGTTCAGGCTTGATCTCTTCAAGGTAATAACATTCAATTATATCACCCATCTTGATATCGTTAAAATTGTCGATACCAATTCCGCATTCATATCCACTTTGAACTTCCTTGGCATCATCTTTGAAACGTCTAAGTGAAGAGATATTGCTGTCATAGCAAACGATACCATCTCTGATAAGGCGTGCAAGCTTACCTCGTTCAATTTTTCCATCCGTTACATGGCAACCCGCAATTGTACCGATTTTGGGAACATGAAATACTTCTCTGACTTCTGCTTTTCCAAGTATTCGCTCCTCAAAGGTTGACTTCATCATACCGACTATAGCATTTTTGATATCTTTAATTGCATCGTATATGACATTATAAAAACGTATATCAATATTTTCTTCATTAGCAAGTGCCTGAACTTTTGAGCTGGGACGTGCGTTAAAACCTATAATTATGGCATCAGATACAGCAGCCAGAGATATATCTGATTCGATAATTGCTCCGGTCGCTGAGTGTATAATATTTATTTTCACTTCATCGTTGGATAATTTAACCAGGGAATCGCCCAGTGCCTCAATAGAACCATGCACATCTGCCTTAATGATAAGATTCAGCTCCCTGGTCTCGCCTTCCTGTATTTTTTCAAAGAGTTTTTCGAGACTCAATCTGCTGGTTTTTGAAAGCTCTTTTGATCGTTTTTTCTGGGTTCGGTACATACTGACCTGCTTGGCACTTTTATCATCTGCAAGTGCTATTAACTCATCCCCTGCGTTAGGCACTCCGATAAGACCCAATATTTCGACAGGCATTGAGGGGCCTGCAGTTTCTACATACATTCCTCTGTCATTCAACATGGCTCGAATTTTTCCGCAATGAATTCCACATACTATCGAATCACCTGTACGAAGGGTGCCTTCATGTATAAGTACAGTGGCAACAGCGCCTCTTCCGGAATCTATCTTTGCTTCAACCACATTACCTTTGGCGAGTTTGTCCGGATTGGCTTTGAGCTCTAACAGTTCGGCCTGAAGAAGTATCATTTCAAGAAGCGCATCTATACCTTGATTCTTTTTAGCGGAAACGTTGACAAATATTGTATCACCACCCCAATCTTCGGATGTTAATCCTGTTTCGGCGAGTTCGCGTTTAACGCGTTCAGGCTCGGCATTCAATTTGTCGATTTTGTTTATAGCAACAATAATAGGCACTCCCGCTGCTTTTGAATGGTTGATTGCTTCAAGTGTTTGCGGCATTACACCATCGTCGGCAGCAACAACCAGTACCACGATGTCTGTAATCATGGCACCCCGAAAGCGCATTGCTGTAAAAGCTTCATGGCCTGGTGTATCCAGAAAAACAATTTGCCCCTTATCGGTAGACACGTGGTAAGCACCTATATGTTGTGTAATCCCTCCAGCCTCAATTTCCGTTACTCTGGTTTTCCGAATTGCATCAAGAAGAGATGTTTTACCATGATCGACATGCCCCATAATGGTAACAACAGGTGGCCTCTCAATTAGTTTGTCCGGATCGTCTTTTTCAACTTTTAACAGAACTTCTTCCTCAAAAGAGGCTCTTTCTACTTCATAATTAAATTCTGTGGCAATAAGAGCGGCTGTATCAAAATCAATTGTCTGATTTACTGTTGCCATAATACCCATACCCATAAGAGCTTTAATAATTTCATTGGCCTTTATTCCCAGTCGTTTTGCCAGATCAGCCAGAACAATGGCGTCATCAATTTTGATCCTGCGTTTAATGGGTTTCGGTATCGTAATCAGAGGTTTTTGTCCATGTGAGGCTACTTTGCTTTTAGCGCCGGTCTTACGTGTTTTTCGGCCACGCTGTTGTTTAGAATAAAGGTCTTTTCCTTCAACAACCTCTTTTTTTCGAAAAGAAATTTTCTTTTTGAAGAACTTTTTATCTTCAACAGGTTTTTCCTGCTTTTTTCCTTTTTTCTTTTTTTCTTTTGAGGATAAATCCTGTTGAACTTTTTCGGTCCCTGGTTTCTTTTTTTCTAATTCAGATGCTTTTTTAACTTGTGTTTTAAACTTTTTCACCTTGGGTTGTTCAGGCTCAGATGGCTTTTCTTCAATGGGCTCCGGCATTTTTATGATCTTTGCAGGAATTTCTTTTCTGAGTTTCTTTTTTACTTTTCCAGGCCTTTTCACCTTAGGCAAAGTTACTTCTTCAACCTTTTTTACCTCTTTCACCGAGACTATTTTATGAACAGCCTCATCCTTTTTTTCTTCTTTTTCAAGTGCTGCTTTTTCTTCAGTCAGATCTTTTACCTCAATCAGGTCTTTTGCGGCATCTTTCTCTTTTATAATGCTCAAATTTTCGGCTTTTTTAAGTTCAAGCTCTGCGGGGGGACTTTTTTCTTCTATAACTTTTTCGGGATGACTTGTTTTTTCCAGAGGCGCTTCTTTTTCAGTAGCTGCTTCAACAGGCACATTTTTTTTGCGTCTTCGAATAACAGTCGGTTTTATTCGGATCACTTCGACATCGTTGGTTTTATTACCAAGAAGATTTGCCTTGACTCTATTTACTGCCTCATCGTCCAGAGAACCCATATGGCTGCTTACGTTAATAGACATTCTACTTAATTGTTCAAGTAGCTCCTTGTTCTTTATGTTAAGTTCTCTAGCAAGCTCATATACTCTGATCTTCCCCATCCATCCTCCTTAGAGCTCTCCCAAAAATAACTTCACATTTTAGCATCTTAAATCTTAAGTGCAAAAACGCAAACTTGTTTTTTGGGAGAGTCCTTAATTCGTATTACTATTTTCTTCAACGTCTGTTAATGGAGCATCACTGAAGGCGTCACCATCATTACCTTTCTCTGCACCTGTGTTTTCCTGAATATCTGAAACAGATGATTCTATTGATTCAGATGTTTTATCATCACTTAATGTATTATCTGATGAAATTTCGTTAGATACTTCATCAGAACTGACAGGATTCATAATATATTCTTTTGCGGTCTTAAGAAGCTTTATAGCTTTTTCTTCGGTAATATCTCTGATTTGCATCAAATCTTCTAATGAAGAGTTACTGATTTCCTCAGCAGAAAAGAAACCCTTTTCATATAATGCATCTGCCAGACTGATGCTTATTTCAGGCAAAGCCACAAGAGAATTGTAACCATCCTGCATGGCATGGCTGTATTTTGTTTCATTAATTACATCAATATGCCATTTGGTGAGTTTTGAAGCAAGTCGTACGTTTTGCCCTTTTTTACCGATAGCTATTGAAAGAAATTCATCCGGAACAATTACTTCCATCGAACGATTTTCTTCATCAATAATAACTCTGGATATTTCAGCCGGCGACAGAGCATTGCAAACAAATTTTGCAGGATCAATATGCCATGATACAATATCAATTTTTTCGCCCCTGAGTTCCTGAACAACATTTTGCACACGACTGCCTTTCATTCCGACACATGCACCGACAGGATCAATATCCGAATCATTTGAAGCAACAGCGATTTTTGCCCTTATACCGGCTTCGCGCACAGCACCCATTATCTTGACTATGCCCTCACTAATTTCCGGCACTTCTGTTTTGAAAAGACTGACAAGAAAGCCCGGGTGTGTTCTCGAAAGTATGATTTGAGGCCCTCGGGAGTCATGAAGCACGTCTAATATATAAGCTCTGATGCGCTCACCTCTCCGATATACTTCTCTTGCAACCTGCTCTCGTTCAGGAAGAATACCTTCTGTATTGCCAAGATTAACTATGATGTTACCGCGATCAATGCGCTGGACAATTCCATTGATGATTTCGCTTTTTCTATTAATAAAACCGGAATAAACTGCATTTTTTTCCGCATCTTTCATTTTCTGAATAATAACCTGTTTGGCTGACTGAGCAGCTATTCTACCGAAGGTTGAAGTATCCATTTTTGTACCGAGACTATCGCCAATCTCGCATTCCGGATCCAGCTTGCACGCTTCTTTAAATATGATTTGAAAATCAGGTGCGGTAATATTTTCTACTACCTCTTTAAACTGGAATACTTCTATTTCACCTGTTTCTTCATTATATTTAACTTCAACATCAATCTTGCTTCCGAATTTTTTCCTGGCCGCAGATTTCAGAGCATCTTCAAGCGCTTTAATGAGAACTTTACGATCAATACCCTTGTCTTTGCTGACCTGCTCAACGACACGCTTTATATCTGATATAGACATTCATTTTCTCCATTAGGAACGTGGAAACAAATAATTCCCCAACCTTGCTTGTCTTTTGGCCCGACCTCTATATTAAGAGTTCCATTCCCAGTGCTTCGCGCAAAGATTCTGCAAATATGAATCATACAAAAAACAAAAACGGGCTACCGCCCGTTTCCTGTCATTCAATTAAACCCTTAAATCGTGGAACAAAAAAGTTTATCTATTCATGCAAAGCGTCATAATGGCTCAGTAAAAATAAATTAAACTCAAACTACACATAATTAGATAAAACGTTGTTCTTAACTCGTGCCTGAACTAAAACTGCCAATTTTTCCAATTTCTGCGTCAGGCACAAATTTTAATCCTCAAAATACCCAATGTATTCCTGCGGTTAAAATTTGCGTCTTTCTTGAACCTGAAAAAATTTTCTAGCTTTCGTTCGGGCACTAACTCATCATAAAACAATGATGAGGGGCGGCCTGCCTTAATGGAGCGGGCAGCGAGATTCGAACTCGCGACACCAAGCTTGGGAAGCTTGTACTCTACCAGCTGAGCTATGCCCGCTACTTAAAATTAGAAATTTATGACAAAAATTATTCGTTGTCAATATTAAATCATATAAATTTAGCGAAATTAGTCAGGGACTTGGATAAAAACCCCTCTTGTTGTCATTTCGGCTGATTTTTCAATTTTTTCCATTCATTTCCAGCTTTGAGCTTCCACTTTATCCATCCGAGTAGTCACCAATGTAGAATTTAGCGGATGTTTTTTTTACTTGACTAAATAAAAGCTATCATTTACATATGTCATAAATAAATAAATTTGATTCAGTAAATTATGGGAATACAGAAATAAAGATTGTATGCATTTTTGTTCTTTTTTCTACTATATTTAATATTTAAGGAAATGTATACAAAATAACTTTCACAAGCAGACGCATAGATTTGGGTTTGTATTTGTTTAATCTCAGATCACAAAAGTTGATGGGATAGCTGGCCAAGTTGATATTTTTTGTGATTTGCGGCTGGATTTGCAATTAGGCAAAGGTTGCCTGAAGATAGCTATGGGGAAGTTATTTTGTTCACGTTCCAAGGAGGAATTTATGTCTCTTGATCCAACCAAACATCAAGATTGGGAAATAGCTGAAGATGCGGAAAAAAACATGAAAACTGTTTATCAACTGGGTGAGGCGCTCGGACTTGAGAAAGAAGAGTTGCTTCCGCATGGGCATTATGTGGCAAAAATAGATTTTGCAAAGGTTGTTAAACGTTTTGAAGGAAAGCCGGATGCAAAATATATTGATGTAACAGCTATAACCCCAACTCCGCTTGGAGAAGGAAAAAGCACTTCTGCGATGGGATTGGTGCAGGGATTTGGTAAAAGAGGCAAACGAGTAATAGGAGCTATCCGCCAGCCTTCCGGCGGTCCCACAATGAATATTAAGGGCAGTGCTGCAGGGGGCGGGCTTGCGCAGTGTATTCCTCTTACACCTTTTTCACTCGGTCTGACCGGCGATATTAATGCCATCATGAATGCACATAATCTGGCCATGGTAGCTTTGACATCAAGGATGCAGCATGAAAATAATTATTCTGACGAGATACTGAATAGAAAGAATTTAAAACGACTGAATATTAATCCAAAAAATATTGAAATGGGATGGATAATTGATTTTTGTGCTCAGTCCCTCCGTAATATAGTAATAGGTCTTGGTGGAAAAATGGACGGTTTTCCCATGCAGTCCAAATTTGCGATTGCTGTAAGTTCTGAAATTATGGCTATTCTTGCTGTTGCTACAAGTTTGAAAGATATGCGCGAGCGAATGGGTAAAATAGTTGTAGCCTATAACAAAGATGGCGGACCTGTTACTACAGCAGACCTTGAAGTTGACGGCGCAATGACCGCATGGATGGTAGAAGCCCTGAATCCGAATCTCATGCAGACACTGGAAGGTCAACCGGTTCTTGTACATGCAGGACCATTTGCAAACATAGCTATAGGACAATCATCAATTATCGCAGACAGGGTTGGATTAAAACTCGCAGATTATCATATTACTGAAAGTGGTTTTGGAGCAGATATAGGTTTTGAGAAATTCTGGAACTTGAAATGCCGTTTTAGTGGGATGAAGCCCCATTGTGCTGTAGTGGTTGCAACCATTCGTGCATTAAAATGTCATGGTGGCGGACCTCCTTTACCTCCCGGCAAGCCTATGGATCCTGCATATCTTGAGGAGCATGTGGACTGGGTCGAAAAGGGATGCGCAAACCTGGTTCGGCATATTAAAACGGTTAAAAAGGCCGGTATAAACCCGGTTGTTTGTATCAATTCATTCTATACCGATACAAAGGATGAGATAAATGTCGTTCGCAGGTTGGCTGAAGCTGCAGGCTCCAGAGTTGCTGTTTCGGATCACTGGCTTAAAGGCGGTGACGGAGCGTTGGAGTTTGCCGATGCAGTAATTGATGCATGTGAGGAGGAAAACAATTTTCGTTTTCTATACGACATTGATACTCCATTACGAAAACGGATTGAGCTAATTGCAAAAGAAGTATACGGAGCTGACGGCGTTAGCTATACTACTGAAGCCGAAGCTAAAGCCAAGAGAATAGAACAGGATCCGGAACTGGCAAAATTGGGTACATGTATGGTCAAAACTCACCTGAGCCTTTCTCATGATCCAACTAAAAAAGGAGTTCCGACTGGGTGGACTCTGCCTATCCGGGATATTCTGACATATCAGGGCGCAGGATTTATTGTGCCGGTTGCAGGAGCCATCAGCCTTATGCCTGGCACAGCCTCGGATCCGGCCTACAGACGTATTGATGTAGATGTCGAGACCGGAAAAGTTAAAGGGCTTTTTTAGACAATTTTCAATTCAAAACCGGGAGATTTAGGAGATTTAAATAATGTCTGCAAAAATTATCAGTGGAAC
>DAOURZ010000374.1 GCA_030627475.1 Deltaproteobacteria bacterium
AAAGTTGAAGGAATAGCGAGCTATTTCAAGATTTTTGTGATTTCAGATCGGGCAAATATGACCTGAAACTATGATGCATAGTTGCTGAAGTTATTTCGCCCACATTCCTTATCACCTTTTTTTTATTTCATAGTTTGCTGGGGGGTACTTTTATTGGCAGTTTTTATTCCCGAAGATAAGGTTTTAGAAATTAGAAATAGTGCTGATATCGTAGATATTATTTCAGAACTGATTCTTCTGAAAAAAGTTGGAAGGAACTATGTTGGCCTTTGTCCGTTTCATACCGAAAAAACACCATCCTTTACTGTAAGTTCCGAGAAACAAGTATTCTATTGTTTTGGTTGTGGTACCGGTGGAAATGTATTTAACTTTTTGATGCAGTATGAAGGTTTTTCATTTGTTGAAACGGCAAAAAAGCTTGCTGATAGGTACGGTATTGAGATTCCGGTTCAGGCAATGTCGTCAGAGCAAAAAAGGAGGATTAGCGAAAGAGAAAACTTGCTTGCTGTGAATAAGCAGGCAATGGATTTTTTTAAACATAGCCTTTTAAGCAATACCAAAGGAAAAACAGCGTTAGAATATCTCAGGAAACGTGGAATGGGAGAAGATACTATCTCTATATTTAATCTGGGGTTTGCTCCTGAAGGCTGGGATAATATTATAAATTATTTTCAAAAAAAAAACATATCGCATGAACTTGTTGAAAAATCAGGTTTGATTATTAAAAGGGAGGGTAAACAAGGCTATTATGACCGTTTCAGAAATCGTATAATATTTCCGATTTTTGATATCAGCAGGCAGGTGTCAGGTTTTGGGGGACGTGTAATGGACGATTCCCTGCCTAAATACCTGAATTCTCCCGAGACATATGTTTATAACAAAAGTCGATCTCTTTATGGATTGCACATTGCAAAAGAGCATTGCCGGGCAAGTGAAACGGTTTACATTGTCGAAGGATATTTTGACCTGTTGGCATTACATCAGCATGGAATTCTTGACTCTGTAGCAACGCTCGGTACTTCACTGACTCAGGAGCATGTCCGGATTCTTAAAGGAATTGTTGGTAAAAATGGCAGATTTATTCTGGTTTATGATTCTGATGCAGCCGGCATTAAGGCAGCAGAACGAAGCATAAAGGTTTTCGACAAAGAATATGTTAACGCACAAATTCTTGTATTACCCAAAGGATATGATCCTGATTCATATCTTTTTGAATTTGGATATAAATCCTTTATGGATGCCGTTTCAGAAGCTCAAGGTATAATTCTTTTTCTTATTGACTCCGCTGTAAAAAAGTACGGGCTTTCCATTGAAGGGAAAATTCGTATCATATCGGATATGAAACAGTCCCTGGCTTATATTAATGATAGTGTTGAAAGATCGTTATATATCAAGACGCTTACAGAAATTACAGGAATTGATGAAGTAGCGGTTCTGGAAAAGGTGAGAACGGTATCCGGCAATAAAAACATCAAACCAAATAAATATCTGTTAAACAATACGCAGGATAGAAATATCGCCTTAAAGGGGGGCAGGCACGAAAGAAAGATTATTGCAATGATGCTTCAATTTCCCGAAATATTACCTGAAATTATTTCGCGTGATATACTTAAACATTTCGAAGATGAATCGTTAAAGCTAATTGGTCAAATAATTCTGAAGCAGGGAAAACAGGAGGACGTTCGGGATAACTTGCATGATGTGAGTACCCGGGGCAACGGAATGGTATCTGATATCGTTAACAGTATTGACGACAGGGAAAAAAGAAGTATTGTTGCCTCGTTGTCGATTGGTGAAGATAAGTGGGGCCGTGAAGGCTGCCTCAAGTTGTTATCGCAATTTGAGTTATTCCGAAATCGTCAAAAAAAGACTTTGTTGCAGAAGATAAAGGCAGCAGAGGAGTGTAATGACCATGAGTTGCTTTTAGAGCTGTCTCAAAATTTGTTAAAGGAAAAGCAAATTCAGGTCATGCAAAGCGCTAAGGAACGTGGATGAATTAACTTTCACAACTATACATCACAGCTTCTGGTCATCTTTGCCCGATCTAAAATCACAAAAATCTTGAAATAGCTCGCTATTCCTTCAACT
>DAOURZ010000425.1 GCA_030627475.1 Deltaproteobacteria bacterium
AAATCACAAAAACCTTGAAATAGCTCGCTATTCCTTCAATTTTTTGTGCTTTGAGCCTATATCTGAGATTTGGGCAAATTCGACCCAAATCTGTGCGCCTACTTGCGGAAGTTAATTCGTCCACGTTCCTAAAGGGGAAATTTTCAAAAATATCGGGCAGGAATTTGCATAATATTATCAGTCAGAAATTCAATTTTATCTGAGCTATTTACCAATATCCCTAAAGGAGCATTAGTATCTTTTAAAAAATTCTTCAATGCCGTCAGCATCCCTTTTTTAATTTTATGGCCAAGTTTGATCTCAACTGGGATAACACCAAAAGGAGCATCTATAATAAGATCTATTTCCGATTTGTCCCTGGTTCTGTAAAAATGGAAATCAATACCTGCTGTTAATGTGCACTGAAACCCTCTTATAATTTCCTCTACAACAAAAGATTCAAATGAAAAACCAGCCACCGGGTGAATTAACAAATTATCAAGACTATTAATTTTCAAGAGATGATGCAGTATTCCCTGGTCACGGAAAAAACCTTTAGGCATTTTTTGCACTTTCTTTAATTTGTTTTTTTCATAACTTCTCAGATTGCGCCATATAAATGTATTATGAATTATTTCAAGATACTCTTTTGAGGTAACGGAACTGACTTCCAATGCCCTGGCTATGTCTGACTGATTAATGATTTTGCCGGAGTGAAAAGACAGGGCCTGGATAAAAAGACGAAAAGTATGAGGGCTGATTCCGGGGAAAAGTCGTTGAATATCTCTCCTGATATAATCCGAGAAATATTCATCCATCCATAATCCGTGAAACTCCGGAGTATCACAGCCTTTTATTCTGGGCTCAGGGTAACCTCCCAATTGCCAGTGTTCGTATATCTGCTTGACATCCAACTTTGGCCTTAAACCTGAAATCCGATCTAAATCCGGTCTATCCTGAGAAAGCAGAGAGTAAATCTGAGAAAGAGGTTTGTCGTAAAATTCAGCTGTCTTAAATGGCCAAAGTTCAACAGTTGCAATTCGCCCGGCCATACTTTCGGATAGCCCTTTGACTATTTCAGGAGAACTTGACCCGGTAAGCAGAAACCTGCCGACTGCTTTTCTGTCCCGGTCAACGACACCTCTCAATACCTTGAATAATTCCGGGTATTGCTGAGCCTCATCAATAATTGTTTTTTCACTTTGCCTGGCAAAAAAACCTAATGGATCACTTGTTATCAGTTGATAGTCATCCGGTCTTTCCAGATCATAGTATTTCCAATCCGGACGGATATTTTTAATTAGTGTCGATTTTCCACATTGCCGTGAACCAATAATGGCAACAACCGGGAACATATCCAAAAGTCGGTCTATTTTTTGCTCAATCAATCTCTTTTTGTACATCATTTTTAAAGGCTACCTTTAAAAATGATGGCTGTCAAGTAGAAAATGTATTTCAGATCCAAACCCCATCCGGTTGCACCCACCGCTGGAGCTCAAGTCTTCAGGGCAGCCAGATCGTCGGTATTACATCCCTCGTCATTAACATCTTATCCATCTCATAATATGGGGATTATCCCCATATTATACCCCCAATTTTCCAATATTGACATTCCACAAGAGTTTTGTATTGTATAGATTAGGTTTTTTTGGGCAACATAACTAATGAAGCCTGCTTATCAGAGAAAAAGTTGAGATTAATTATTTTCTCCTGCATAGGGAAAAGTCGGATAAGTCAAAGGCTGAGGATAAATTTAGCAAAAACATTTAAGATTAATATAAATAGTGGCATGTGTCAACG
>DAOURZ010000139.1 GCA_030627475.1 Deltaproteobacteria bacterium
AACAGCCTGATTGAAATTGATAAGGACTTTGGCAATATTGCGGAAGATGATAAAATACTGCTTGAATCATACGTGACAGCTTTAAATCAGGAGGGTTAGATCATGGAAGAAAAAGAAAACGGTCTCGAATTAATTGAAAGAAGTTCTACTTGCGCCTTCCCTTTTAAAAGCAAACCCGATGAAAGCCCGGAAGATGTCCTGATAGAAAATATAAAAGAGAAATCGTTAGCGGTAGTATGGCTTGATTATAAGGTTCTCATTGGTACCTGGGATGGTAAAGATTTTCAATTTTACAATGATGAGACATTTGAAAATAAATATCTGCAAAGAATGCGTGTTTTCAATAAAGACAGAGAAATGCTTATTTATAGAGCCGGCAATGGCTTTAAAGGCAGATTGAGAATCGACGATAAAGATGGCAAAGACACAGAGATTATAGTTGCAACGCAGGTATTGTTCGGAACAAAAAAAGGCAAAAAGTGTAATGACAGCTATACGGAAATAACCGAAGAAAGAGGCACAAGCCTTGTTTTGCCGTTTGGTGGACTTAATGTTGATGATAAGAAAAAACGGATATTTATCAAAACCCATAACTATATTGATTATAATGCCGTGAACCAGGCTACGTATGTGGATTGCAGGTTTGTTGAGTTTACAGACGAAAACAACGCAACTTTAAACAAACAAGGATAATCATTATGGCAATGCAAAAAGGAACCTTCGACATTACCAAAAGTAACAGAGAAAAAATTATTGTAAAGATTAATTTCATAAAAAAAAACAAACCCAAATCGCTAACAGTAACCAACACAAGTATTACTGATCTGAGCTTATCCGGAAAAGAAGTTGAGTTTGAGCGTGATAAGAACGGTCATATAATAAAAATTATCAATCAGGAGGGGAAAGAATTGTTTTCAAAATCAGCAGCAGCGCCGTTAACCGCAAGTGCTGGCCGAACAACAATAACAACTCATGAATACAACGGTGAGATGATTACAGGTCATATTAAAAGTCTTAACCACAAAGCAGCAAATGCGCCTTATAATTTTATACCTTTGAATAAAAAGGTAGCTGTTTCGGAGAAAATACCGAATTTTGACAAGTATCATGCAGCTAGAAATACGGGCTGGATAGAACTTGATATTGAAGCAAAAACTCCCATTTATATTCGCGACACTCTGAATCTTGATGAAATTAAACAAAAAGAACAAAATGATCAATTTGCAAATCCTGATTTTTTCTCGCCAAAAGATAAACTCAGGATACCCGGAAGTTCACTTCGAGGTATGATAAGAACAATGGTTGAAATAACGGCTTCCGGCAGATTTTTATTTTTTGATGATAAAAGGCTTTACTTTCGTGATGTGGCAGGCAGTTCAAGACAGGGCGCTTACTACAAAAAAATAATGGTTGACGTGGCTGATAAAAGTTTCCCGAGAATAAAAGCGGGTCTTTTAAAAGTGGACAATTCAGGGCATTATAAAATTTATCCGAGCGATATCCAACAAGATACGCAAATCTATCGTGTTAATTTCAATAAAGGAACTAAAATTGTTAACAGCCCAACAAATTTTATTGTGCCGAAATTTAACTTTGAGAAAGTATTTTTTCAGCCGGCTCCACCCGCACCACACCCACATAGGTTTCCTCTAAAATATGCTTTAGTAAATTCTGTAAGTAAAACAAAAGATAAAAAGCATCCTTTCCCGGGATATGTTGTAGCGTCAGGTGAATTCGGCTCAAAACATATGCACTGGATAATAAATAAAGAGAATAACACATCAATAAACATCGCTGAAAAAGTAAAACAAGAATATAAAAATGATGCATTACGGCAAGACGACGCTGATCTTTTTAAAAAATTAAAAAAACTACCTAACGGCATCCCATGTTTTTATATAACCAATACTAAAGGCGAAATTATATCTTTTGGACATACCGGAATGTTCCGTCTGGCATTTAATAAAAGTATTAAAGAGCATATTCCTCAGAACCTGGTTAAAGTTGGACATACCGTTAATAGAGAACGACTCGGCTGGATACGGGATGAAGGTATTCCTGAAGAAATCATAGAAAAGCTTAAAAAGTTCGTAGAAGATGAATTAGCAGAAGAAGAATTTGAAAAAAAACTTGATGCAATTCTACAAACATCAAAAAAAGAAGTGATATTTAAAAAAATAATTCTAAAACATATCCGCAAGTCTGACATTCCTGAAGCAATATTTGGCAATGAAACCTTGTTCGCAGGAAGAGTTTTCTTTGAAGATGCATTATGCATGGATAACCCAAAAAATGTATTGATGGGTACAAAAACTCCAAAGATTCTGTCGAATCCAAAGCCTACAACATTCCAGCATTATCTTGTGCAGAATTCTGATAACAAGAAAGAATTGTATCATTACAGTGATAAAGTCAGCATAAGGGGCAACAAGCTTTATTGGCATAAGTCCGCTGAAGTTAATAAATGGGCAGAAACTAATCCTAATAATTTAAAAAATTCTTCTACACAATATACACAAATTAATCCTGTAAAAAAAGGAACGAGATTTTCTGGAAAAATCCGATTTGAAAACTTGTCAGATGTGGAACTCGGTGCTTTGCTTTTCAGTCTTGATCTTCAGTCAGGCTGTTTTCATAAAATTGGAATGGGAAAACCTCTTGGCCTGGGGTCAATCAAAATAACGCCTAAACTTTTTATTTCTGACAGAAAAAATCGTTATGAAAAATTATTTTCAGAATGCAACAACACTATTGAAGCATCAGATGAAACTACAATAGACAAACTGAAAAAGAGTTTTGAAGAGTATATTCTGGAGCAAATTAATGAAACATCCGCGAGCAAACTATGGGAAACAGAAAGATTGAAAGAACTTTCGACTATGCTTGATTATAATAAGGGTAACGAACTGGAAAAAAGCGACAAAATATCATATATGTCGATAGCGGCACCAAATAAATTTAAAGAAAGGCATGTGCTTCCACTACCGACACAAGTATAGATTTTCACCGTCTGGTCGGTATTTTTTTAAGAAACCCAAAAGGAAAACCAGCATGAAACAATTGCAGAAACTTCCTATAGGAATACAGGCATTTGAAACCATCAGGGAAAACGACTATCTTTATGTTGATAAAACCGAATCTATTTTCCGCATGATAGATCAAGGGATGTTTTATTTTATTTCCAGGCCCAGAAGATTCGGCAAATCCCTTATGGTATCAACCTTGAGAGCTCTTTTTCAGGGGAAAAAGGAACTGTTTGAAGGATTATGGATTGCCAAACACGGTCACATGAAATGGCGGCAGCACCCTGTTATTCTGATTGATTTTAATGAAATAAGCCACGATACCCCGCAAATCCTGCAAAAGGATCTGGAAAATACCATTGTCAAAGCCGGCCAGTTGCATAATTTGAAAATTGATGCGCCTTTTTTAAAAAGTAAATTCAAACAACTTGTTGTGGAATTACATGCAAAAACCGGAATGTCGGTGGTTATACTGGTGGATGAATATGACAAGCCGATTATTGATCATGTTGGAAAAGGGCAAAAGGAAATTGATTTCGCAATAGCTAACAGAGAAATCCTGAAAAGTTTTCTGGGAGTTATTAAAGGCGGTGATGTTTCACCCCTGCTGCGTTTTGTATTTATTACCGGAATTTCAAGATTCAGCAGGGTATCCATATTTTCCGAACTTAACAATTTGAACGATATCAGCATGAATCAACGGTTTGCCGACATGTTCGGCTATACCCATGAAGAACTTGGCAACTGTTTCCGCCAATACATAGAGAGTTTTGCAGGAGAAATTAAATGTGATCTTCAAACAATTATCGAAAAGCTGAAACGCCAATACAACGGATATCGATTTTCAAAAAAGAATACAAAGGTTTATAATCCATTTTCCATTCTTAAGGCATTTGATCAGATGGATTTTCAGGATTACTGGTTTGAAACCGGCACTCCTGCCTTTTTGATTAATCTTTTAAGAGAAAAGAATTATTATCTGCCTGAAATTGAAGGTATGGAAATTGACGAGAGCATGTTTACAAGTTTTGAAATTGATAATTTAAAACTGGAAGCTGTTCTTTTTCAAACAGGCTATATTACTATTAAAAACATAAAGGACAGATTCTATCTGCTGGATTATCCTAACCAGGAAGTGAAAAATTCATTTTTAAAACACTTGCTCTCATCCTTTACCCACGAACTCAGCGGAAAAGAAGGCTCGCTATTTTTAAAACTTGCAAAATACTTGCAGGAGAATAATTTTGAATCTTTTTTCAATACTGTAAACACTATCTTTGCTTCAATACCGTACACGATAAATACCAAAAGAGATGAAGCCTATTTCCATACCCTTTTTTATTTAATGGTTTCTGCTTCAGGAATAGATGCCAAAAGCGAAGTTTTAACAAGCAGAGGGCGGATTGATATGGTGCTTGAGTTCTCAGACAAGATTTTTATTATGGAATTCAAATGCAACCAAAGCGTTGCAGCCGGCATCAGGCAAATCAAGGAAAAAGGCTATGCTGATAAGTATCGGCAAGGCCATAAAAAATTATATCTCATGGCGCTTAATTTCAGCACCGAAAAACGGAATCTGTCGGAATGGAAAGTAGCGGAGTAGAATGACAACCAATAGATATTATTTGCTATATCTATTTTACGGGAGATATGATATTGTAAAAATTTGAGAACCTCAAAACAGGCCAAAAACAGGGGTTATCCTCGAATTATTTTAAAACTACGTATTTAATTGATATTATTAATTATAATGACGTTAGAAAATATTGGAAATGCAAAAATCAGTAAAAAAACAGGCTCTAAAATTCATCAAAAAAGGAGATCCTCGAATCGTGGTATATAACCATATGAAATATAAAACGATAAAAAGGCTGCTGTCGGAAACA
>DAOURZ010000002.1 GCA_030627475.1 Deltaproteobacteria bacterium
AGCTCGCTATTTCTTCAACTTTTGTGATCTGAGATCAAACAAATTCGACCCAAATCTGTGCGCCTACTTGAGGAAGTTAATTCGTCCACGTTCCTAAATCGCTCAACTTGGGTTAAAGGAGAAGCATTATGTCCTTTAAAGAAAATCTTTTTAAAAAGATTAAAATTGACAGTATATCAAAAGTTGTTCTTAATTCTATCGGCCCTTCTGACAGTGGTAAAAAGGTTGATAAAGAAACAATGCGCAAGCTTCTTGAAATGAGTCCTTATAAATTAAGCCGGGAGAGGGATCTTGATCTCTATATAAAGGAGGCTGATAATGGTATTGAGAAAATTCTGGTTTTGGATAACGATCTTGCAATTTATAAAACTACTGCTGAAGATGTAGGTATGCGCAAAAGTCCCACTGTAAAGGAAATGCTCAGCATTCGCAATGTTATCAAAATATTAAATGATAAAGATGTTGTTATCAGTAAAAAGGAGGAATCGCTTAAAACAATTCAAAATGAATTAATAGAAATGATAGACCTTTCTTTTAATAAATCTGATATTGAGGAAATTGAAAAAGATGGTTTGGATGCTTTGGCAAAATGGGATGCAGATGGTGTGATGGAATGTCTTTCTCTGTTTGCTGAATTACTTGGTTACAGATCTCCACCTAAGCCCATGAAAATTATTAATCACATTGTCATGGGCTCTTTAACAAAAAAAGAAAGCGGAGAAATTATGTTCGGTCCGGTAGTTATTTACAGCACAACCAATAACTACCTTAAACTTATTGATAAACAGATTGGAAGCCTTGATAAAACGAATATAGAACTTATGCACCATATTGCAGTTGGAAAGGAGGCAGCTCCATTTGAAGGGCCTTTAGTTTTTCAATACCTGAAGGAAGAGGTTTTTAAACGAAAATTTTGAGTCCAAGAGCAATGAAAAACAGACAGCGTTGCTGCCATTATTTTTTCGTGATCTATCTTGTGGTCGGGGCGAGAGGATTTGAACCTCCGACCCCTTGAACCCCATTCAAGTGCGCTACCAGTCTGCGCTACGCCCCGATTATTTTAATATTTAACATTTTAAACATGCTATGTCAAGGAACATGGACGAATTAACTTCCCTATGTAGGCGCATAGATTTGGATCAGGTTTGTTAAATCGGGCAAATATGACCTGAAGTCCTGATAAAATCTTATGATGTATAGTTGGGGAAGTTATTTCGTCCATGTTCCCAGGGAATGGTGCGCTATTTTAGTATGACTTCAAAAAATATGCTAAGACCTGCCCGACTTAAACCTGGCGATAAAGTCGGAATCGCTGCTCCAGCAAGCCATTTTGATATGGAGAATTATAATTCCGGTGTCCATGTTTTGGAATCAATGGGGTTTTATGTATCTGTTTCAGATGATATATTTGACAGAAATAGATATCTTGCGGGGTCTGATGTTCACAGGGCAAATTTGCTGAATAAACTTTTTGCGGACAGTTCAATAAAGGCTATTGTTTGTGCAAGAGGAGGATATGGCTCAATAAGAATTCTTCCATTATTGGATTATAACATCATACGGAATAATCCAAAGATTTTTATTGGATTCAGCGATGTATCTGCAATTTTATCTGCGATATATACAAAGTGCGGCCTTGTGGCATTTCATGGTCCAATGGTAACGACCCTGTCTGAGACTTCTCAAAAGACGAAAGAATCAATGGAGGCTATTTTTTTTTCAGACACCAAGCTTGAAATAAAAATAGAAAAAAGTATAGTACTTAAACATGGTTCTGCTTCAGGCATTGTTTCAGGAGGGAACCTTGCGACTTTATGCCATATGACAGGGACTTCTTTTGAGCCCGGTTTTAAAGATCATATTCTTTTTCTTGAAGACAGGGGGGAGGCTGTTTATAAAATTGACAGGATGCTGACTCAGATGAAAATGGCCGGATGTTTTGACGGTATTGTCGGTCTTGTTTTGGGTTCGTTTGAAGATTGCGGCGAACTTAAAGAAGTGTTTAGTGTTATTGATAATATTTTCAAGGACGAGGATATTCCCGTTATTGCCAGCCTTGAAGCAGGCCATGGAAAAAACAATATTACTATTCCGTTTGGAATTACAGCAACTCTTGATTCTGATAAGCATTTGCTTTCATTTCATGAGGTTGCTACAGTATAAACGGTTTACGGTGAACTGTGAACCGACAACCGTTATTGGAAGTTCTACCGCGTATGTTTAGAATTAATGATTTGATGAGAAAGGGCGTCAAAGGCAAAGTATTTCCTGGAGGTGTCCTGTTGGTTTCAAAAAATGATTCGATTGTTTTTTTTGAGGCTTTTGGATATGCAAATATATTTTCAAAGCGCATAATGACAAAAAATACTATTTTTGATTTGGCCTCCCTTACAAAGCCTCTTGCAACTACACTGGCTGTGATAAAGTTGATTCAGCAAGGAAAGCTGGAGCTGGAGCAAAATCTTGGAACAGTATTACCTGAATTTATTTTTACGGAGAAAGAACAAATATCTATTAAAAATCTTCTTTGTCATAATTCGGGCTTGCCTGATTATAAATCATATTATATTGAGTTGCTAAAAATTTCGTATTATTTTCGTAAAAAGGCTTTAAGGAATTTTCTCATAAAGGAGCCCCTATTATATAAAACAGGTAAAAATGTATTATATAGCGACCTTGGATTTATGATTCTTAACTGGGTTGTTGAAAAGGTATCGGGAAGATCCTTGGACTATTTTGTAACTCAAAATATTTACAGGCCACTTGGGCTTGAATATCTTTTTTTTGCGCACTTTAATTCCGGGCGTAAGAGAGGTCCTTTTGCCGCCACAGAACTTTGTCCCTGGCGCAAAATACTTCTAAATGGTTTGGTACACGATGATAATGCCTATGCAGTGGGAGGGATAGAGGGGCATGCCGGCCTTTTCGGAACAGCTATGGATGTGAAGAAACTGTTGTCTGTACTTTTATCCGTTTTCCATGAATGTTCGTCAGAATTTATTTTTAAAAAGGATTTAATACACAAATTTTTTGAACAGCAACAAGGTTCAGACAGGGCGCTTGGTTTTGATACACCTTCTTTGGTTGATTCTAGCTGTGGCAGCCATTTTTCTAAAAGGAGTGTAGGACATCTTGGTTTTACCGGTACATCATTCTGGATGGATCTTGACAGGTCAATTATCGTGATACTTTTAACAAACCGCGTGCATCCATCGCGCAATAATAATAAGATGAAGAAATTCAGGCCGATATTACACGATACTGTGATGGAAATTATGTTGTAACGATTGACTTTTTACGAATGCATTAATTATAATAAAATATTTTTTGGTTTGGTAATGATTAACCGAATAACATATGCGCTATTTGTGAGATAGCGAAAATGAGGCAATATGAGTTTATTCTTGGATGGTATTTTGGGCATATTTTCAACTGATCTTGCTATTGATTTAGGTACTGCAAATACTCTTGTTTATGTTAAAGGCAAGGGTATTGTGTTAAGTGAACCCTCAGTTGTTGCTGTGCGTACTGATAACAGGTCAAAAAACCGGGTGTTAGCAGTAGGGCTTGAGGCGAAAAATATGCTGGGGAGGACGCCCGGGCATATAGTAGCTATCCGTCCAATGCGGGACGGTGTTATTGCTGATTTCGAAGTTACAGAGGCAATGCTGCGTCATTTTATTCACAAGGTACATAATAGACGGACATTCGTCAGACCAAGAATTATTATTGCAGTGCCATCGGGAATTACTCAGGTTGAAAAGCGCGCTGTTAAGGAATCGGCTGAATCAGCAGGTGCCCGCGAAGTGTTTTTAATTGAAGAGCCTATGGCTGCCGCAATAGGGGCGGGACTTCCTATTACGGAACCTATATGTAATATGGTGGTCGATATTGGTGGAGGTACAACTGAGGTCGCGGTGATTTCTCTCGCAGGAATTGTTTACAGCAGATCTATCAGGGTGGCTGGTGATAAAATGGATGCATCAATAATTCAGTATATTAAAAGAAAATACAATTTGTTGATTGGTGAGAGAACAGCCGAGATTATTAAAACATCAATAGGTAATGCTTATCCTGACCCCCAGAATCTGGAAACAATTGAGGTCAAAGGCAGGGACCTTGCATCAGGAATTCCTAAAATCCTTGCCATTGATTCCGAAGAGATAAGGGTTGCGATTTCTGAGCAGGTGGATGCTATTGTTGAAACTGTAAAAATAGCTCTTGAGCAAACGCCACCTGAGCTGGCTGCCGACATAGTTGATAGAGGAATTGTATTAACGGGTGGTGGTGCCATGTTAAAAAATTTAGATAAGCTTCTCAAGGAGGAAACCAGTCTTCCCATAACAATAACTGATGATCCGTTATCTACAGTTGCACTGGGCTCCGGTAAAGTTATTGACAGTATTGAACTACTCAAACAAGTTATGATACTGTAGTATTATGTTTTCGAAAAAAATGGTGATAATACTTGGTGCGGTTGCTTTGATCGTTGTTAACATTATAATCCTTTCAGCTAACAGCGGTCGATATTCTTCCTATGGATCCGGAAGGACTGTTTTTTTTTTAATTGCTCCTTTTCAGAAAACCGTTACCCAATCCATTCAATTTTTTAAAAAGATATGGGGCCATTATTTTTTTCTGATTTCGGTTGCAAAAGAGAACGATAATCTTAAAAAAGCGATAAGCCATGCCATAGATGAAAACAACAAGTATCGTGAGATAGAAATTTCCAATTTTAGGCTCCGCAACTTGTTGAATTTCCGAAAAACCATGAATAGTAAGGTCATTGTCGCCGAAGTTATCGGTCAGGCTCCCTCTTTCTGGTTTAAAACAATAATTATAGATAAGGGCAAATCCGATGGAGTTAAAAAGGGTTTGCCTGTGGTGGTGCCTGAAGGCATCGCAGGGCAGGTTATAGATGTCAGTTGCAATTATTCCAAGGTCTTGCTGATTATTGACCGGAATAGCGCTGTAGATGCTTTAGTTCAAAGAACCAGAGACAGAGGGCTTATCAAAGGCCAATCGGATGGAAGATGTCTTTCTAAATATGTATTAAGAAAACATGATATTAAAGTTGGAGACACAGTTGTTTCTTCAGGTTTAGATGGTGTTTTTCCTAAAGGCTTACGTGTTGGTTATATTTCGGAAATTGTCAAGCCTGATTCAGGTATATTTCAAGAAGTAACGGTTACTCCTTATATAGATTTTGAAAAACTTGAAGAGGTTTTGGTAGTATTAGATCCTCCCAAACATGATTTTTTGAGTAAGCAATGACGTATTGTTTTTATATATGCGCCAGCCTTTGCCTTATAATTTTTCAGACAACAATTATACCTCACATCCCTTTATTTAATAACTTTTATGACCTTTTAATCCCCTTTATTATTTATCTCGGTCTTTTTCGTCCCGCTCGTGAAGGTATCCTTTTTATACTTGTGTCTGGATTTTTAATGGATAATCTTTCAGGAGGGCCTTTTGGCCTATATTTAACAACATATTTATGGCTGTTTATAGTTGTTAAATTAATTATTAAATATTTACATGCACGCAATAATATTTTGTTGCTGTTTATTGTTGCTGCCGGCGTATTGATGGAGAATCTTATATTTATTGTTAGTATTTTCTTGTCAATACCGGATTCGCAGTTTCTCGCAATTACGATAAGAACTGTTATTTTTCAAATTCTGTGGGGAGTATGTACAGGCTTTTTTTTGCTGACATTTTTTAATCATATTCATAATAAATTGCAAAAATGGTTTAATAAACTCATTGATGAAAAAAGCTAAGGAACCGGGACGAAATTTTGAGCAAATATTTGCAGAGTGCGGATAGTGACTGGTATAAAAAACGTTTGACCGGAGTTGTTTTTTTAGTCCTGGCGTTTTTTCTAATACTTATTGCCCGCCTTGTTTATCTACAGGTGATCGAAGGGGATGAGTTTAGACGACTTTCCGAAAATAATTGTATAAGATTGCAAAATATAGACCCTTCAAGAGGATTGATTTTTGATTGCAATGGAAAGTTGCTGGTTGATAATAGACCTGCATTTGATTTGAGCATAATTTTAAAAGATGCAAAGCCTGTTGAACATACAATTGAAATGCTTAGTCAATATATAAATGTTCCGGCAACAGAACTTATGTCAAAAATCATCCGTAAAACAGGAGCATCATCCTATGCCCCTATTTTATTAAAGCAGGATATAGGGCGAGATACGTTGGCTGCTATCGAAGTCCACAAATATAATCTTCCGGGTATTGTAGTTAGTGTTAAACCAAGAAGGCACTACATTTATAAGCAAAGTGCAGCTCATCTTATAGGATACTTGGGTGAGATTAGTTCCGATGAACTTAAATCGGAAAAATTTTTTTGCAATAAAGCAGGCGATTATATTGGAAAATTCGGTGTGGAAAAAAAATATGAGAGTTTATTGAGAGGTAAGCGTGGAGGCAGACAGGTCGAGGTAAATGCGGCAGGGCAGGTTGTCAGGGTTTTGAGAACCGTTAAGGCTTTTCCCGGGCACAATATTTATCTTTCAATTGATTCCTTACTCCAGCAAAAGGCTGAAGAACTTTTAGAAGGCTTGGCAGGCACAATAATAGCGATGGAACCGGCTACAGGACAGATACTGGCCATGGCCAGCAGCCCTGCATTTGACCAGAATGCATTTGTTAACGGCATGTCACACAAACAATGGGATTCCCTTATTTCCAATCCATTCAGGCCAATGGAAAACAAGGCTATTAATGCCGAATATCCACCGGCTTCACTCTATAAGATAGTGACGGCAATAGCGGGTCTTGAGGAAGGAATAATTGATGAAAATACATTATTTCATTGTCCGGGTTATTACAAATGCGGAAATCGTGTTTTTAGATGCTGGGAAAAAAGAGGACACGGTAAAGTTGATGTTGTGAAGGCACTTTCTGAATCCTGTGACGTTTTTTTTTATCAGGTTGGCCAAAAATTGGGTGTTGATAAACTGGCGTGGTATGCCAGAGCTTGTGGGCTGGGATCACCAACAGGTATTAATCTTGATTATGAAGCAAAAGGTTTGATACCAACTGCTGATTGGAAAAGGAGTCGTACGGGTATTGGATGGCAGTTGGGCGAAACCCTTTCTGTTGCTATAGGGCAGAGCTATAATCTTGTAACTCCTTTGCAGATGATGACTTTGATTTCCGGAATAGCGAATGGGGGAATAAGACATCAGCCATTGATTATTGGAAAGGTAGAGACAGCAGAAGGCGAAATCGTTAGTGAAAACAACAGAAAAGTTACAGGAAAATTGCCTGCCTCTCAACGGACGATAGACATTGTGAAGAAAGGGCTCTGGGATGCAGTTAACAAAAGAAAAGGAACTGCATGGATTGCTGCACATATTGATGATGTTGATATCAGCGGTAAAACCGGGACAGCTCAGCTTGTAGGAAGGAAAGGTGGTGATGAAAGTGCTTATAAGGATAAAATACATAAATTCGATCACTTAAAACCACATGCATGGTTTGTAGCTTATGCTCCATCAAAGGAACCACAAATAGCTGTGACTGTTATTGTTGAACATGGCGAACATGGTTCCAGCGCTGCCGCTCCACTTTCGAGAGAACTTATAAAAACTTATTTATCAATATCAAAATAGAATAATGACATCTTGATAATGGTTCCCTATTATGTGATGCAATTCGTTTTCAAATAACGTAGGGAGCAACCCCCTGTGGTTGCCTTCCTCCATATCTATGGTTGCATATTGTCAGGGCAGGCACAGGGGCCTGCCCCTACTCAAAACCGTGTCTGAACGTGGTTTTCATTCAGACACGAGTTAGAAGGTTAATATGTTTGACCGTCGTCTTGTTCAGAATTTCGACTGGAGTTTATTGGGCTTAACTTGTGTGCTGAGTTGTATGGGGCTTGTTACTTTATATAGTGCGGTAACGGCCGGAACACAGGTGCTTCAGATGGAATATTATAAGCAGCTCATATGGTATCTTGTCGGATTATTCTTTTTAATTATTTCTTTTTTGTTCAATTACAAAGCTTTTGATCAATGGGGGCACGTAATTTATATTTTATGCATCTCTCTTCTTGTTGGCGTGTTAATATTTGGTGCCGACTCTAAGGGGGCCATACGCTGGTTGAAATTTGGATTTTTTTCAATTCAACCGTCTGAACCGGTAAAAATCGCTGTAATAATAATTCTGACAAGGCATTATTCAAAACATACGAATACGGCAGGTTTAACTTTGCGCGAACTTATTAATCCTTTTTTACTAACAATGGTTCCTTTCTTTTTAATAGTAAAACAGCCGGATTTGGGAACAGCCATAATGATTGTTTTAATTGCCGGTTCTATGACTGTTTTTGTAAAAATTGAGAAGCGTTCCTTTTTATACTTAATCATTTCGTGCATAATAAGTATTCCTCTCGTCTGGTTTTTTTTGAGAGAATATCAGAAGGCGAGGATATTGACATTTTTGGATCCGGAGAGGGATCCTCTTGGGACAGGTTATCATATTATACAATCGAAAATTGCTATAGGCTCAGGCATGATATCCGGCAAAGGATTTTTGCAAGGAACGCAAAATGCACTTTCATTTCTTCCTGAACAGCACACAGATTTCATATTTTCAGTTTTGGCAGAAGAGTGGGGATTAACAGGTTCTGTAATGATGCTTATTGTTTTTCTACTTCTTATTATAAAGGGTTTGAATGTTGCTTATAGATGTCGAGAGCCATTCGGCACCATACTTTCAGTCGGTATTACAGCAATGATATTCTGGCAGGTAATTATTAATATAGGCATGGTAATGGGATTGATGCCGGTCGTTGGAGTTACATTGCCATTTATCAGCTATGGTGGTTCGTCGCTTGTTACCGTTATGATATGTATAGGCATTTTAATGAATGTAAGTATGAGGAGGTTTATGGTTGAATGAAACTATTTCATTTCTAATTTTTAAAAAAACCTTTGACAATTTGTTATGGGTAATATATAGACCACCGCAGTTACAATTTTTGGAAGGTGCGTTTTAATAAATAAATTATTAAAAGATCGGTTATGGGGGGAAGTTCAATGATAAGCGTGGATGGTTCGTTATTTATACAAATCATAAATTTCCTGTTTTTGATATGGGCACTTAATTTTGTTTTATACAAGCCAATCAGAAATATACTAATTCAGAGGAAAGAAAAGGTTGCTGGCCTTGAGCAGAATATTGATACCTGTAACAAAGAGATAAAGGAAAAAGATGATGCTTTTATCTCAGGCTTAAAAGTGGCAAGGGTTAATGGTACCAAAGAAAAAGAAGTTTTAATACAGGCAGCTGCTGATGAAGAAAAAAAGATAATCGAAGCAATAAATCAAAAGGCTCAGGCTGATCTTGCTGATGTGCGTGAAAAAGTTGCAAAGGATGCGAAAAGTGTCAGAATGGCATTGCAAAGAGAGCTTGATGATATTGCAACCGCTATTAGTCATAAAATTTTGGGGAGGGCCTTTTAATAATGAAGCGCAATTCAATCATTTTATTTATAGTTACTGCGGCTTTATTCTGTTTTGCCGGAGTAGCTTTGGGTTCATCCGGTGGAGAGGCTGGGCCAAAAGTATGGGTGGCGACAGATACATATAGGGTTATGAATTTTACTGTTTTATTTCTTGGCTTGTTTTTCCTTTTGCGTAAGCCAGTCTCTCAATTTTTTGGTGCTCGTATTAAGGGGATAGAAGATCAGTTAAGCGAGCTTGAAGCCAAAAAAAAGGATGTCACTCAAAAACTTGAAGAATACGCAAAAAAAATGGTTCAGTTAGATCAAGAAGGTAAAAAAATTCTTGATGATTATATACGACAGGGAAATGAGGCCAGAGAAAGAATACTGAAAGAGGCCGAATCCGCAGCGGATAAATTAAAAGAACAGGCGCTTCGAAATATTGATTATGAAATTAATCAAGCGAAATCAAAACTTCAGGAAGAAGTGCTTGAGAAAGCCATTGTGAAAGCTGAAGAGATCATAAAAAATCAACTTACAATCGAAGATCATGATCGATTGGTAGATGAATACTTAGAGAAGGTGGTGGCATAGTGAAAAATTTGTCTATAGCACGGTGTTATGCCAAGGCGCTTTTGCTTATTGGCAAAGAGGATGGTCAGGCTGAATCCTACAGGGAAGAGCTTAGCAATATTGCGGGTTTGGTATCAAGCGAAAGAGAGCTTGAGCAGGCAATTACAAACCCCCTTTACGATGCAGCAGGTCGCAGGAAGGTATTGCATGCAATAATTGATAAGTTATATCTTTCTGATACGATGAAAGCTTTTCTGCTTTTGGTGTTTGATAAAGGCCGAATTAAGTTTTTAGATAATATTGATGAGTTTTATAAAAAACTCGCGGATGAATTGAAAGGTATTGCAAGGGCAAGCTTGGTTTCGGCCACTGAACTTTCATCTGAAGCAATAGATAAAATTCGTTCAACCATGTCAAAAATGACTGGTAAGGACGTTATTTTGGATATTAAACAAGATCCGTTACTTATTGGTGGAGTAGTATCCAGAATAGGAGATCTTGTTTTAGATGGAAGCATCAGAACACAATTGCTCAACATGAGAGAATCTTTTAAAAGGGGTGAGAGTGTATAATGGAATTAAGAGCTGAAGAAATAAGTCAGATAATTAAAGAACAGATTGCGGATTACGACAAGAAAGTTGAGTTAAGTGAAACAGGAGTTGTCTTGTCGGTTGGTGATGGAATTGCCAGAGTTTACGGCCTTGAGAAGGCTATGGCATTGGAGTTGGTTGAATTTCCGGGAGGTATAATGGGGCTTGTCCTGAACCTTGAAGAAGATAATGTGGGTATTGCCATTATGGGTGAAGACATCCACATTAAAGAAGGTGATATGGTCAAGAGAACAGGGCGTATTGCTCAGGTTCCGGTTGGTGAGGCCGTTCTCGGACGTGTGGTTTCTGCTGTTGGTGAACCGCTTGACGGAAAAGGACCAATTGACGCAAAAGAATTCAGAAGAGTTGAAATGGTTGCGCCGGGTGTTATAGCGAGAAAGAGTGTGCATCAACCAATGTATACAGGTCTTAAGGCTATAGATGCAATGACACCGGTGGGAAAGGGGCAACGTGAGCTGATAATCGGTGATCGACAGATTGGTAAAACAGCTATCGGAGTTGATGCAATTATAAATCAGAAAGGCAAGGATGTTTACTGTATTTATGTTGCTACCGGGCAGAAAAAATCTACGGTTGCACAGGTTGTTGATATTTTGGAAAAACACGGGGCTATGGAATATACGACAGTTGTAGCTGCTTGCGCAAGTGATCCTGCAACGCTGCAGTTTGTATCTCCATATTCGGGATGCGCTATGGCTGAGTACTTCCGTGATAAAGGGCAGCATTCGCTGATCGTATATGATGACCTTTCAAAGCAGGCTGTAGCTTACCGTCAGGTTTCACTTCTTTTAAGACGTCCTCCTGGTCGTGAAGCATTTCCAGGTGACATTTTCTATAATCATTCCCGACTTCTTGAAAGATCGGCAAAATTGAATGATGAGCTTGGTGCCGGCTCAATGACAGCCCTTCCAATCATTGAGACACAGGCTGGTGATGTTTCTGCATTTATTCCAACAAACGTTATTTCCATTACAGACGGTCAGATTTATCTTGAGCCCGGTATGTTCTTTGCCGGTGTCAGGCCGGCTATTAATGTTGGTTTGTCAGTTTCGCGAGTTGGTGGAGCAGCACAGGTTAAAGCAATGAAACAGGTTGCCGGTACTTTGCGCCTTGATCTGGCACAATATCGTGAGCTTGAGGCATTTGCTGCCTTTGGAAGTGACCTGGACAAAGCAACTCAGGCACAGCTTACAAGAGGTGCGAGACTTGTTGAAATTTTAAAACAGCCTCAATTTAAGCCGCTTTCAATGGAGAAGCAGGTTACACTATTGTTTGCAGGTTCAAAAGGATTTCTCGACAAATATCCTCTTGATGTACTGGCAAAATATGAGGCAGGGCTTTACAGTTTTATGGAGGACAGATATCCGCAGATATTCAGTGAGCTGGATGAGAAACAGGCGATATCGGATGCGCTGGATAAACAAATGCAAGAAGCCTTGACCGCTTACGATGCAGAGTTTAAGGACACAATTAAATAGCGTTTATTCTAATAAAAAGTGTATTGAAAGATTGGTTTGATAGCTTTTTTTTTATATTAAAAGTTTAAGCAACTGCTGATATCGTAATATACTTAGAAGAATGCTTATAAGGATATAATATGGCGACGTTAAATGATGTCAAAACTAAAATTGGTGCAGTAAAAAAGACAAAGCAAATTACAAAGGCCATGGGCATGGTGGCTACTTCAAAGCTTCGTGGTGCACAGAAAAATATGGATGGATTCAGGCCATATGCAGGCAAATTTGCTGAAGTATTAGGGAGCCTTGCAGAAAAAGCAGGAGAAGGGGCAAGCCCTTTGCTGGTAGCGCGTGAGGAAGTAAAAAAGATAAATATTGTATTGTGTACTTCCGATAGAGGGCTCTGCGGTGGTTTTAATGTAAATCTTATCACGGCTGCCAATAAATTTTTAAATGAACTCCCGGAGCAGGAAATTGATATTTCCTTTACTAACTTTGGGAAAAAAGGGCGTGATTGGTGTCGCAAGAATAAGATAGAGATAGATTCGGAGAATATTGGTATTATAGGCGCCAAATTTGGTTTCAATGTTGCGCTGACAGCCGGGCAGAAGCTGGTTGATGAATTTCTGGATGGAACATATGATGAGGTTTATGTTGTTTTTTCAGAATATATAAGCATGGCAAAGCAGATTCCAACAATTAAACAGATACTTCCTATTCCACCTATTGAGACTGCTGAAGATGAGGAAGTTACTGATAAACCATATCAGGCTGAACATATTTGTGAGCCATCGCCTGGTGAATTGCTTGGTGATTTGCTGCCAAGACATGTTTATGTACAAATATATAGCGCGTTACTGGAAACATCAACTAGTGAACATGCTGCACGTATGGCTGCTATGGATAACGCAACCAATGCATGTAATGATATGATAGATAGCCTTACTTTGGCGTACAATAAGGCACGGCAGTCTGCAATTACATCGGAATTAATGGATATTGTCGGCGGTGCTGAGGCTCTTAAAGGATAAGTAATTAGAATACCGCATTTAGCGTATAGGAGGTCTATAGATGGGTGAAAACATAGGTAAAATAACACAGGTTTTGGGGCCTGTTGTTGATGTGGAATTTGAGCAGGGTAAACTGCCTACAATCCTTACCGCGCTTTTGATCTCAAATCCTACCATTAGTGAGGAACCTGACAATCTGGTTGTTGAGGTTGCTCAGCACCTGGGTGATAATGTTGTTCGTACTATTGCTATGGATGTAACAGATGGTTTGATGAGGGGTCAGGATGTAAAGGATAGTGGTAAGCCTATTATGATGCCTGTTGGTGAAGCAGGTTTGGGACGTGTTTTAAACGTTGTGGGACGTCCTGTTGATGGTTTGGGGCCTGTAAGTCAGGATAAAATGTTGCCTATTCATCGTGCGGCACCTAAATTTACAGAGCAGGATACTACGGTTCGGGTGCTTGAAACAGGTATAAAGGTTATTGACCTGCTGGTACCATTCCCAAGAGGCGGCAAAATGGGAATGTTTGGTGGTGCAGGAGTTGGAAAAACTGTTATCATGATGGAAATGGTGCATAACATTGCTATGCAGCATGGTGGTATTTCTGTTTTTGCCGGTGTTGGAGAAAGAACCCGTGAAGGAAATGATCTTTATCATGAGATGAAAGATTCAGGAGTTCTTCCAAAGGCTGCATTGATCTACGGGCAGATGACAGAACCTCCCGGAGCCAGGGCACGAGTTGCTTTATCAGCTTTGACAGCGGCTGAATATTTCCGTGACGAAGAAGGTCAGGATGTGCTTATATTTATTGATAATATTTTCAGGTTTACGCAGGCAGGTTCCGAAGTATCGGCGCTTCTCGGACGTATGCCGTCTGCTGTTGGTTATCAGCCAACTCTTGCAGTTGACCTTGGTGAACTTCAGGAACGTATTACATCTACCGACAAAGGTTCCATTACGGCTGTTCAGTGTGTATATGTTCCTGCTGATGACTTGACTGACCCGGCACCGGCAACAACTTTTGCTCATCTTGATGGAACTGTTGTTTTGTCAAGGCAGATTGTTGAGCTTGGTATATATCCGGCAGTTGATCCCCTTGATTCAACTTCAAGGATTCTTGATGCGAGTTATATTGGAGAAGAGCACTATCAGGTAGCTCGTAAGGTTCAGACCACACTTCAAAAATACAAAGAACTCCAGGATATTATTGCTATATTGGGTATGGATGAGCTTGCAGAGGAAGATAAGCTTGTTGTTGGACGTGCAAGAAGAATTCAGAGATTTTTGTCGCAGCCTTTCCATGTTGCTGAAGCTTTTACAGGAACTGCCGGTAAATACGTCAAGATAGAGGATACCGTTAGGGCTTTTAAAGAAATTTGTGAAGGTAAACATGATGATATTCCGGAGCAGGCCTTTTATTTGGTGGGGGGCATTGAAGACGTTCTGGAAAAAGCCAGGAAGATGGCTGAAGCTTAATACTATTTATGTACATGAGGGTTAAGGTATGGCTGGAAATATTATATTAGAAGTTGTCACTCCTGAGAAATCTGTAGTTAGTGAGAATGCAAAGATTGTTATTGCGCCTGGCTCTCTTGGCGAATTTGGCGTACTCATTGGTCATACTCCTTTTTTGAGTACTCTTAAAGTTGGTTCACTTCGTTATATAGATGAGGACAATGTTGAGAGATATGTTTTTATAAGTGGTGGGTTTGCCGAGACGCTTCCGGATAAAGTTACTGTGCTGGCGGAATCCGCTGAAAGAAGACGTGATATAGATATTCAGCGTGCAAAGACTTCTTTGGAACGAGCCCAGAAACGTCTCGCCGATATATCCAGGAAAGAAGATTTTGATTTCATGAGAGCAAGAACATCTCTTGAAAGAGCTTTGCATCGTATGAAGCTTGCCGGTTCAAGAGCATAATATTAGTTATCTCTATTGAAATAAGATAGCTTGTTATATATATGGAGAAAAAAGGCAGACCATGTAAAATGGTTTGTCTTTTTTTTTGTCCGCGTTCCTAAAATTGTAGGTCTTCATAGATTACAGGTAGAAAAATGCAAACCGTTATTGACAATGTCGTTGCTGTGATACTTGCTGCCGGTATGGGCACCCGCATGAAATCAAACAAGGCCAAAGTCCTGCATGAAATTATTGACAAGCCTATGGTAACATATGTTGTGGAAACCGCAAGAAAAGTTGTTGGTAATAATGTAGTGCTGGTTATTGGTAATCAGGCCGATAAAGTAAAAAGAATTGTATTTGAAGGAACCGATGTAATTTTTGCTATTCAGGAAAAACAGCATGGAACAGGGCATGCGGTTTTATGTACAAAACTTTATATCCCGGAATATACAGATCAGGTTGTTATCTTATGTGGTGATGTACCATTAATCACTCCTGATACTATAACACGACTTATAGATGATCATATCAAGACGATGCGAGATATATCAATTTTGGCAGTTGAAGTAGATAATCCAAAAGGTTATGGCAGAATTTTGCTGGATGAAAATAGAAATGTTACCGGAATAGTTGAAGAAACTGACGCAACCGAGGAACAAAAGACTATAAAGATTGTTAATACAGGTATTTACTGTGTTAAAAAAGATTGTTTATTTAATGCATTAATAAAGATTGAAGCGAATAATGTGCAGGGTGAATTTTATCTTACCGATATTATTGCAATAGGGCATAGAGAAGGAAAAAACGTTGGCGTATTGGTTAGCAGAGATGCCAAAGAGGTTATTGGGGTCAATAATCGTGATGATTTAAAAAAAGTTGAAATGATTATGCGCAAAAGACTATATCAGTAATTCTAATTTTGAAGCATTGGAATGCTGAGACCATGTAAAGTAACGTGGACGAAATAACTTTTCCAACTATACATCACAGCTTCAGGCCTCCTTTGTCCAATCTCAAATCTCAAAAATATTGAAATAGCCCGCTATTCTGTCAACTTTTGTGATCTAAGATCAAACAAATCAGACCCGAATCTGTGCGCCTACTTGGGGAAGTTATTTTGTCCACGTTCCAAAACAACTTGACTTTAGTTTATAGCAAATATTATAAATATAATATACATGAGGTGAACTATTGGATAACACAGTTATTATACAACAATTTGAAGAGATAGAAAATAAAATTGAAGGATTAATTAAGGTTTGCAAATCGCAGGCAGCAGCTAATTCCGAACTTAAAGAAAAAATTAATAGATTAGACGAGGAGCTTCAAGTCAAGATTGAGGCAGAAAACTTTTATGAAAAAGAGAGAGATTTAGTTTTATCAAAGATTGATGGTTTATTAGGTAAACTGGGCGAAATCACAGAAACCTGACTTATAACCGGCAGCGATTGTTAACGTAAAGGTATCATACTTAATTCATTGAAACAACTTGTAACAATAGATCTTTTTGGGCAATCATATACTTTTAAAACTGACTCGGAAGTTTTTAAAGCAGAAGAAGTTGCTGATTTTCTTATAAAAGAAGTTGAGAAGGTAGAAAGTCAGAATTCAGTTAAAACTTTAGATGTGACAAAATTAACAATTTTAATTTTAGCTGCTTTGAATATAGCTGATGAAAATTTTCAAATTAAAAAAAGTAAGTCAGAATTTTTAAATGATATTTCTCAACGTTTAAATCGTATAATACATACATTGGATGAAAATATTGTATAACGATTAATAATAATAAGTTGAGACCAAATTAAGAAGTTGTTTTTGCGTAACTACCCCTGCCGTGTTCGTGTTTGGAAGATGTTTTTTGACCCAACAGCATTTTAAAGGGAGCTTTCTCTAGTTTTGGTGTGCATGTTCTGCTTGTACAGAAAAGCCTGAAGAAACTACAAGGCGCCCACCTTTCAGTTCGGTTCAAAGACCTTTCACACGGCACTATGGTGGGGGTTTTCTAAATAGCCTTATATTTTTCTTCCAATAATTCTATTCCCGTTTTACCTCATTATTTTTTTTCGTTCATGTTCTAAGCAGAATTTTCGAAAATTTTTCATTAGCATCAGTCCGTATTTCATGCGATTTTAATTTATCGCAGTCCATGAAGCCGTTGTATTGTACTGTGAATTGCCTGCAATCCGGATATCTCGGGATAGATGCAGTGGAATCGGCCATATTGTTCTACGCAGATACTTTATTGTATTAGTTTAAACCTTTCATTGGAGATTTATAATGGATGTATATATAGTTCTGACCGGCATAGTTGCCTTTATTGCAGGTTTTGCCGTTGCCTATTGGGTGAAAGGGAAAATGGTATTCGAGAAGGTCAAGTATGCTGAAGAAGAGGCCGTGCGAATATTAAATGATGCTCAACGTAAATCAGAGGTTTTATTAAGAGAAGCAAAAATTGAATCTAAAGATATTCTTTACAAAACAAAGGCTGAGTTTGATGCAGAAACTAAAGAGACTAAAAGTGAATTAAAAAAAAGAGAGAACAGGTTGATACAAAAAGAGGAAAATATCGACCGTAAAATTGATCAAGTTGAGCGGAGAGAACGGGATTTTACTCGAAAAGAGAAGGTGTTAACCAAGAGAGAGGAAAATGTTGAACAAAGTACGCTGAAATATAATGCATTAATCGAAGAGCAGAAAATTCAGCTTGAAAAGATTTCCGGTTTAACAGCAGGGCAGGCTAAGGAGCTATTAATAAGGGCAATGGAGAATGAGGCGCGATATGAAGGCGCTAAACTTATCAAAAGAATTGAAAATGAAACAAAAGAGGAAGCAGACAAAAGAGCTAAAAAGATAATGGCTACTGCTATTCAAAGATATGCCGGAGATTTTGTGGCTGAACGAACAGTTTCTGTGGTACATTTGCCAAATGATGAGATGAAGGGACGAATTATAGGAAGGGAAGGGCGGAATATTCGTGCAATTGAAGCGGCAACAGGCATCGATCTCATTATTGACGATACTCCCGAGGCCGTCATCCTTTCCGGTTTTAATCCGGTAAGACGAGAAGTCGCCAGACTTTCTTTGATAAGATTAATATCCGATGGTAGAATACATCCCGCCAGAATTGAAGATGTTGTAAAAAAAGTTGGTCTGGAAGTTGATTTAGTTATAAAGGAAGCAGGAGAACAGGCGGCATTTGATTTGGGTGTGCATGGTATAAATAACGAGCTGATTAAGTATGTAGGAAGATTGAAATTTCGTACAAGTTATGCGCAGAATGTTCTGCAGCATTCAGTAGAAGTGGGTTTTTTGAGCGGTATTATGGCTTCTGAATTGGGACTTAATTCAAAATTAGCAAAACGTATGGGATTATTACATGATATCGGGAAAGCTATTGATCACGAGGTAGAAGGGCCGCATGCGGTAATTGGTTCTAAGCTCGCCAAAAAATTTGGTGAAAATTCCAGGGTTGTACATTCTATTGCGGCTCATCATGAAGATGTGCCACCTAATTCTGTTTATGCGCTATTAGTACAAGCAGCAGATGGTCTTTCAGGCGCAAGACCAGGGGCACGCAAGGAACTGCTTGAAAATTATATTAAAAGACTGGAAGATCTTGAGCAGATAGCGAATTCCTTTAAAGGGGTCGCCAATACTTATGCAATTCAAGCGGGGAGGGAGCTCAGAGTTATCGTTGAAAGTAATATTATTTCAGATGAGGAAGCTGTTCTTCTTAGCAGAGATATTGTAAAAAAGATTGAAGAATCGTTAACTTTTCCAGGTCAGATCAGAGTTACAGTTATACGTGAAACGAGATCGGTAGAATATGCAAATAAATAGAATTTGTAACGGTTGTCGGTTTACAGTTGACGGTTTTTTCAATGAAATAGGCAATGACTGAAGTATTTTAACCGTGAACCGACAACCGTTTTATGTAATTGAAATTTTTAAATATTCAAAAAGTCAGGTTGTTTATATGAATAATATAATTGATATCCTTAATGAAAGAGGATTTATTGAGAATACAACTCACGATAAAGAGTTGAGCCGATACTTGGAAAATGAGAACGTAACTTGTTATATTGGTTTTGATCCAACTGCAACCAGCTTGCATGTTGGGAGTCTTGTTCCTTTAATGATGCTTGCTTACATGCAAAAATACGGATATCGTCCAATCGCTCTTATAGGGGGTGGAACCGGGCTTGTCGGAGATCCAAGCGGAAAAACCGAAACAAGACAGCTTCTTGATACGGGGAGCATTGAAGAAAATATATGTGGGATTAAAAAGCAAATTTCAAGTTTTATAGACTTTAGTGATGGAAAGGCCATTTTATTGAATAATGCTGAGTGGCTTTCGAAGTTAGAATATATTCCTTTTTTAAGAGATGTAGGGCGACATTTTTCAGTCAATCGTATGATAAAGGCCGAAAGTTATAAAATGCGTCTTGAAGCTGAAGAAGGTCTTAATTTTATTGAATTTAACTATATGCTTTTGCAGGCATATGATTTTCTGAAACTTTTTGATAAGTATGGATGCAAGCTACAGCTTGGCGGAAGTGATCAATGGGGTAATATCGTTGCCGGCATCAACCTTATTAGACGTATGCGGCATGAAACTGCATTTGGTATGATTTTGCCATTAATTACAACCAATAGCGGCGAAAAGATGGGAAAAACAGCTAAAGGAGCTGTTTGGCTTGATAGCGCAAAAACGACACCATATGAATTTTATCAATACTGGATAAATACAGATGATCAGGATGTTGCAAGATTCATGGCGCTTTATACTTTTTTACCTATGGATGAGATCCGCGCTATTGAAAATTGCGGTGAAGTAGATGTGAATGGTGCTAAAGCTGTATTGGCTTTTGAAGTTACACAGCTTGTTCATGGAAGAGAAGAGGCAATTAAGGCATATAATGCATCTGCCAATATTTTTGGGGTTAGTGCTGTTCCTGAAAAAATATTACCCTCAAGCAATATACCGCGAAGTATATCGGCATTTGATGATGCTTCAGTCCCTCATTCATATATTGAAATTAATCGGTTAGAGGAAGGAATCCCTGCATTTAAGCTGTTTCATGTGGTTGGATTGGCTGATACAAGCAGTGCCTCAAGGAGACTGATCACTCAGGGCGGTGCTTATTTAAATGGTAAGCGCTTGGAGTCATTTGATTATTTAATAACGGATAGTGATGTTGATAATATGGAAATATTATTAAGGGCAGGAAAAAAACGGTTTCATAAATTAAAAATAAAAAATACTGCTTGACAAAAGCAGAAGTATTATGTAGAGTCTGCTTTTTTCATTCACTTGTTTGGAAGATAAACATTTTTATGATTAATTATTAAAAATACTTCTTGACATGTTCAACCCTTTTGTGTTTTAAGTATTTTTTGTCAGGCGGCAGGAATTATAATTAAAAAATAATTCATTAAAGTGTTGACAAATAATTTGAATGAATATACACTATCTTTTTTTGTGATTCATTCACATTCCGCTTTTTTAAAAGCGGTAGCTTGATCTTTGAAAACTAAATAGTGACAAATTATTATTGAGTTGGGTCCACATAATATTTAAAATATTATAAGTTAATTTGAGAGTTTGATCCTGGCTCAGAATGAACGCTGGCGGCGTGCTTAACACATGCAAGTCGA
>DAOURZ010000140.1 GCA_030627475.1 Deltaproteobacteria bacterium
AGTAAACGCAGGCAAGGTCATGGTGTTTGGTTGCATTTTTTTGAAGCAAATCTTCGGCTTCTTTATGACAACTTCCGCAATAATTTGATGGGGTCTCGCGTATATAAGTTACTTCAAGAGGCTTATGAACGGCATGACAACTCTTGCATGCCTCAAAATTCATATCCTCGGTGTGTTTTTCATGACATTCCATGCATTCGGGAATTGACCCGTGGGTTTTATGACATGTGCTGCAGGCCAGGTTTGTATGAGCGCTGGGATATTTTTTAAGCTCAGCTTCCTGTTGTGAGTGGCATGTCTGGCATGGTTCCGTAATGTCGCCTTCCATTTTTAAATCAAGAGGAGCATGTGTATTGGAATGACAGCCGGAGCAATGTTCAAGTTTATAGTGAGGTGCTCCGCTGTGGCACATACTGCATTTCGGGATAGCTTCGGTTCCGCGTGGAGGGTGTTCTACGTGACAGTCAATACAACCGACTTTGGTTTTATGTTTTTTTCCCCTGTCATCAATGGTTGCAGGTTGCTGAGGGTGGCACTTGATACAGATATTATTTGTTAAAGCTGGTACCGCAACAGAATTATCAGCTATTAAATGGTTTGTAAATATTACAAATCCTATAATAACTATACTTAAGTAGCTTGATAATGTTACTATTCTTTTCCGGTTTTTCATAACTCAATAACTCACATTTTTGTACAAGTTTGATTAAAAATCATACCATTATCATAAAATAATAGCAATAAAATTAATTGCGGAGTAGTTTGTTTGAACCTTTGAATTTTTATTGACAATTTTGGTCTAAATTGTAATCATTCAAATGAACTGTTCAATTTAACAGTTCAAGGTTAAAAACCAACCAATTATGAATCTTGAGCTTTGAACCCCCGATCAAATAAATTAAATGTCCAATTTTTTATAAGAGCCGTTATGAATAAAGTAGTAAAATTCCGAAAATGGCAACATACAATCGTCATCAGCATTATTGTCTTGATTATAATGCCTGTAAACTTAATATTTCAACATGGTTTGTCAGATTTACTTTATGCCGGGCAAGTTGAAGGTGTCAAGTCCGCATTAGATTCTTCAAAAAGCAGGCGAAAATTGGTTCCTGTAAAAATCACTTGTCTTCAGATTATTAATGAAGACTATGAAGGTTTGAAGTTATCTTATCCCGGAAATGTGTTGGTTGACGCTGTTAAAAAGGAAATATATCTAGTTGATTCAGGAAATAACAGAATACTGATTTATGCAAGCGATTTTTATCCTCTTTCATCAATCAACAAAACATATGGAATAGACTCACCAGTGGGGCTTGCTATAGATTCCGAAGGTTATCTTTTTATTGCCCAGTCTCGAGGTAAAGGAAATAAAAAGGGAAGAATTTCTGTCTTAAACCCATCCTTAGGATGGAAGAAAGATATTTCTTTTGAAGGTTTTGAAGGTGCAGATAATTTTGCTCCAAACGATATTGCCATTAGCAACAAAGGTCATATTTATGTAACAGGCAATTCATATCGTGGAGTTGTAGTTATGAATAAAGAGGGGATCTTTTCTCATCTGTTAACACCGGTTGACAGGTTCGGAAAGTCATCGGAGGAAAAGGCCACAATTCGCGATGTTGAGATAGACAATCAGGGGAACATATATCTTTTAAGCGAAGACATGGGACGTATTTACGTTTATGATTCACAAGAGCGTTATATGTTCAAGTTTGGCGAAAAGGGAGGTAGCAGCGGCAAACTTAGCCGGCCAAGGGGTATTGCTGTGGATGGCGGAAGGAAAAGAATTTACGTTATAGACTATATGCGTCATACCGCAAATGCTTATTCGGACGATGGTCAATTTTTATTTGAGTTTGGAGGAAAGGGCTGGGGAAAGGGCTGGTTTAATTATCCTACTGATATAGCAGTGGATACTTTAGGTAATGTTCTGGTTGTTGATACATTCAATAACAGGGTGCAGGTTCTTAAAATTCAAGAAACTCCTTCTGTTGAAAAGATTAAAAATCTTCAACCAAGAGTAACTATAGTCAAAAAAGTTCCGGAAGCTAAAGTTTCAGAACATAAGATTCCGGAACATAAGGTTTTAAAGCCTGAAATTCCAGAGTATTATTTACTGACGTCCAATATGAATTTACGTGAAGAAAGCAATACAGAAAGCAATATTATCAAGTTGTTAAGAAAAGGCGAAAAATTTCAAATATTAGACAAGCATAAACAAGATAAATCAAACCAATGGTATTTTATAAAGACCGGATCAGGATTAACAGGCTGGTTTTGTGGAATTTATAACGGAAAGGCCAGGTTTAAAAGGATATCCGAATTATGAGAAATTTATGCCGTATGTTTATTGTTTTTTTTCCTGTTTTTTTGTTTGTTTCGTGTGCGCTAACACCCGGAATAAAGGAAACCAGATATTCCGATGAAGGCCAAATCTTTGTTTATCTTTCTTCTTCTCAAGAGCCATCAACTGACATTACCTTTATCATTTCCGGCATGAGTTTTATGAACAAAGATGGAGTATGGATTGATGTTCCTATGAAACCACGCACGATCAATTCAGTAAAGCTGTCAGGGAACCAGATCAAACTCAGGGAATTTTATCTTCCGGAAGATAAATATAAAAGGTTAAAGTTGATTGTTACTGAAGCAAACTTGAAACATGATGATAAAAAGCACAGTTTGTCTCTTCCTGAGACAGTTAATAATCAAGGAGAAATTCATGGCGAGTTATTGGTCGATATAAATTTTAATGTTTTTTATCATGAAAGTTTATGCCTTTTTATAAATTGGGATATAAACAGCGCTATTGTTGATAAATATCTTTTCCAACCGAGACTTGTTGCAAAGACGCAAGGTCTGGAAATAAAAAATATTCTTGTTTATGTTTCCAATGAGGGTTCTAATTGCGTTACGGTAATTGACAGACAGGAGGATTTTGTAGTAGGGACAATTGCTGTTGGAGAAGCGCCACGAGGTATCACTGCGAGCAGTGACGGCACAAAAATTTATGTAGCTAACTCCGGATCAAACAGTATCTCCGTTATTGATACATCGGTGAACAGAGTGAGCGCTACAATTGATAATTGGGGGTATGCACCTGAGGAACTTGTTTTATCCGGGGATGATAATACCCTTTTTGTTACCAACCCTGATTCGAATAATGTGTCTGTTATAGATGTTGCATCCAATATGGTAGTTGGTCGCATAAATGTTGGGGAAAAACCTATTGATATTGTGGCGGATACGGAAAGACGAAAGATTTATGTATCAAACTATTATTCGCTTTCAATATCTGTTGTTGATATGGGTACAAACATGGTTGAGAAAACCATCCGCCTCAGCTCAAATCCTAAATATCTGGCTTTGTGTGATGACCATTTATATGTAAGCAATGAAAGTATGAACGATATATATATTGTTCATATTCCGTATAGTTCGTCAGATTCGATTGATACTGTAAATATAGGTTCCAGGTCGGAATATCTTGTTTGCGGTCTTGCAAACAGAGTGTATGCCGGTAATATCGCTTTTGATGAAATTTCTTTTTTACATACAAGGTTAGGCATGATCACAAAAAATATTGCTGTAGGTGATTCACCGGCAGGAATGGATATTGATGCTATGCGCAGAAAGCTTTATGTGGTAAATAAGTCGTCAAGGGATGTTTCTGTAATAGATATCAAGACAGAGAGAGTGGTAAAAACTGTTCAGGTCGGCAAGAAACCTCATGATATAGTTCTTGTTGCAGAATAGGCATAAAATTGACTATTGAAAATTGGTGATACGCCTTCACCTAAACCCTAAACCCTGAGTAGTTACATAATGATTAAATGCTGGCTGGTTGTTTTTCCGTTGATATTGATTTTATTTCAAGGTGCCTATGCTGCTGATAGTATAAACCTCAATTTTGATGGTACTATGAAATCGGAATCAAAAACTACGGAAGGCAAAAAAGATATATCGCGCAATCTAAACCAGGTGTATCTCCTTGATTTAAGAAAAGATCTTACATCAAAAATTTATTTCACCGCCTATGCCGGCGCAAATGCGAACGAGGAGACCGAAGAAACCGAGGAGACCGAAGGAACTGATGATAAAGGAACTACCCGGCTTTCTCCCCAATTTCGTCTTAACGTAGTAAATGATTATTTTAATGCTAACGGAGGATACCTGCTAAATGAAACAGGCATTGATATGTTTGGAATACACCCGACGAAGGAAACCCGCCTTACAACTGAAACATGGACATCTAACTTTTCTACAAAATCAGTAAAATATCCTAATATTAGATTTCGTTATGATGAACAGAAGAATTACGACCACTTTTCCGTTCATTCAAAAGATTCGCTTTCCAGGTATTATGAGCTGCTTGGTGATTATACTTATAAGTTTGTGGAATTTACACTAAGACACAGTAAGGATAAAGATTACGATTACGTTAAAGACACAGACGATACTACTACTGTAAACGAAGGAAGAATAAATTTCAGAGAATCTTTTTGGGGAAGCAGGATAACGACTTCCGGCACTTATACTGTGACCAGTACAGACAAAGAAAACGTTACGTCAACCAGTACTTTTTCTACTGATGAGACCAGAAAAGACCTTGTTTTTGATGCAGGATTAAAACTGAGGCCATTTAAATGGTGTCGAATTTCATATACTTATGAACTGAATGATACGGGTGCGAAGGAAGATATAGATATAGATACAGACGAAGACACAGGTACGGATGCAGATGCAGATGCAGATGAAAATAAAAGCATAGATATTGATCAGACAGTACACGCGCATAATATAAGCATTAGAGGGGATGCAAGGCTTCATAAATATTTAAATTCGTGGGTTCAATATCGGAAAAGGCTTGAATATA
>DAOURZ010000361.1 GCA_030627475.1 Deltaproteobacteria bacterium
CTTGTTTTTTATGAGAGTAATTATGGAGTAATGCACTAAATAATTTTAGAAGGTACAAAAAGCATTTTAAAAAGTTCAGATTTATTCGGGTTAAGATGCGGATTGGTTTATGAATATAATTGTATGTGTAAAACAGGTTCCTGATGCAAAGGATGTTCGTCTAGATCCTGAGACGAATACGTTGGCCAGAGAAGGTGTAGAGTCGATCATGAACCCCTATGATCAACATGCCCTTGAGGAAGCTGTCCGACTGAAAGAAGCTAATGGTGGTGAAGTTACTGTTATTTCCATGGGGCCGCCCCAGGCGGAGGAAATTTTGCGCCTTGCCCTTAGTTGTGGTGCAGATAAGGCTGTGTTGGTTTCCGACAGGGCCTTTGCTGGTGCAGATACCTGGGCGACTTCATATACCTTGGAACATGCAATCAAAACCCACATCAATTTTTTGTTTTTCTTCCATGCTTCCTCCTCTAAAGTTAGGGTTTCCTGCTCAATACACCCTCTCATATCCTACTTCAAAGGAAGCCATTGGTTGGTCTTGCAACCGGTTGCTTTTATTGCAAATTAAATTGACCTGCTCACAGGAATCTTCCCCATTTTCAAAAGATGGTCATAACAAACCATCAATCCAGGCTTCCAGCTATGTGGAATATGGGCTTTGATCTGACGTTTCAGATTGGTCAGCCAATGGCGCATCCGTGCGGAGGAGATGTCGGAGGGCCATCTTCCATGTTTTAGCCGGTGTTGAAGAGCAGATCGAATGGTGGCTCGGGAAGATTGAAAACGGCTGAAGTGATGCGCTGGCCTCATTGTAATGACACAACCACAGTCAGGACAGCGGTAACGTTTTAACCACAGGGAGTCAGTAAAACCATCGAAAAAGGCTGAAACATATCCATGGCCCCATACCTTATAATGATTGCATTTGGGGCACTTCTTTGGGCGCTCCCAGGAAAAGTTACGTCCTTGATCAAAAATTTCCTTGAGTATAACTGCGGCAAATTGTATCATATTCCTGTTTTTTGGAGGGCAAATAGCCCCCTTTGTTTGTAGGCGGATGAGAGCGGCAACTCTCTCCGCCTTATTTTTTGCATAAAAAAAGCCCTTACCTTTGGGCTATTTAATCTGACAAAATTTCAAACAGGTCAATACATTTTAAAAATTAGAGCCTTCATCAAGTCAATTTAGCGTAGCACTCAACAAAAGGCACGAAAGAGCTTAAAAGCGGAATTATATGCATCGATAATTTTTCTGATCGCGGTCGAAAATGCTGTGAAGAACATTATCCAAATTTACTTGAAGATATCAAAAAGATTGTCGATCCAATCAGTCAAACAGATCCAACTTTTCATACTACGAACCTTTATTCCCCCATAACAGCGAAAGAAGTACACCGTAGGTTGATGGAAAAAATGAATTGTTCTCCTGAAGAATTACCAACGATAAGAACTATATCAAATAAATTAAATCAGTTAGGTTTTAAATTAAAAAAAGTTACAAAATGTAAACCTAAAAAAAAATAGCTGAGACAGATGCTATATTTGAATATCTTCATCATACCAATCGGGTATCCGATGAAACCGACGGTGTAATCCGCCTGTCGATTGATACAAAAGCCAGTATTAATATTGGTCCCTTTGCCAGAGGCGGGTATAACCGTTGTATGACTCAAGCAGCTGATCATGATTTTGCCCCGGATTCTGTATTAAAACTCTTTGGGATATATTTACCCGCATTTGATGAAAACTACATGTATTTTTCTGAAAGTAACGTGACTGCAGATTTTATGGTTGATTCCTTAGAAGACCTTTGGCCTTTAATAAAACAAAGAGTTAATCCCCATACGATTGTCATTAATGCTGATAATGGTCCTGAAAACAGCAGTCGTAGAACTCAATTTATAAAACGATTGGTTGATTTTGGGGCAAACAAATCTGTAAATATTAGCCTGGTTTACTATCCGCCATATCACAGTAAATACAATCCAGTAGAGAGAGTTTGGGGCGTTTTAGAAAAACATTGGAACGGACAAATTCTTGACAGTGTTGAGAAGGTTCTTGGATTATGTAGGACGATGAGTTGGAATGGTAATTCGCCTGTTGTAAAATTGATTGCCGGTATTTATGAAAAGGGCGTTACCTTGACTAAAAAGGCCATGGACAAACTGGAAACCCTTTTGGACCGAA